>JACSSI010000212.1 GCA_014879345.1 Anaerolineae bacterium
GTAATCCAGGTATTGACGCTCTCGGCGATGATGGCAATAGAAAGCGTCGCCCGGCTGATGGCCCACAGGATTTGCGCCAGCGTATATTGCAGAAAGTAAATAGCTTCGGCGAGGTAACGACCGGGATCAAGCATGGTCAGTCTCCTGGTCTGATAGTCGATTAGCCTTGTCGTCTGCCTGGCGATGTTTCAGCGTCCAGGCTTGTCCTGAGCGATGTCGAAGGAGGTGCAGGCCACCACCAATGAACAAGCCACCGCCGATGAACAGGATCAGGCGCCAGGAACTGCCAGATGTTGTATTGGCCGCAGTATCCTCTAGGGCAGCCGGGTTTGGAGAACGTGTTGCCGTAACGTCAACAGGTTGTTTAGGTTGTGGCGATAATGATGGGGTTGGTGATAGCACGATGCCACCATGCAGCACATCTCCCACTGGAATGATGGGTGAAGGGATCGCTGCTTCAGGAGCGGCATCGAAGTAGACGCGACCATCACTGTGGAAGATAAAGTGATAGGTAATGTTTTCATCGCCAACAGTGATGCCCAGACCGCGTAAACCGCCTTCGGCAACTGCCAAAGCTGAGATGTTATCTAACGGCCGTTCAAACAACACCTGATACAGCCCGCGACCCACAGTCCAGATACATTCCCCATTGCCATTGGTCGTGCAGCGCGGAGAAATCGGTTCTTCCTCCGGCAGCCGCTGTAAGATGACAGGTTCGTCGATAACGGCCGTGCCGTCACTGTACCGCAGTTGAATGGTCAACGTCACTTCTGCCTTAGATTGAGCCATCGTCTGTTCTGTCGGTATGAACAGCAGACGCAATAAAAAAATGATTGAAACTGCAATAATTCTTCGTTCCATACCCTTCACCATGTCAATCATGAACCGCTCAATACGGTTCGTTTTCTCGTCCACGATGCTGCCCATTCCAGGTTTTAGCCGTTTTGGATCGATGACGCTTTTTGGGTCGAGAACCCGGGCCAAACAGGATGTAAAGGACAATGAGCAACGAAACAAGAATGATGATTTCCAACATTGTTTAAAAATTCGCCTCGTCTATTTAGGGATTTGGTCCTGGGCCAGCCCACAATGCCGGGTCTACTAAGTTGCTATTTTGATAGACGATCCAATGCAGATGATTGCCTGTGCTGCATCCCGTTGATCCCATTTCGGCCACGTTCTGCCCGGCGGTCACATTGCCGGATGTCACCAGGAAGCCGCTTAAGTGACCAAAATAATGGAGTGTGCCACCGCCGCTGACGCGCTGATAGTTGCCCAGGCCTTCGTGGGGCGGCTGCGAGCCAGGGATGTCGGAGCAATCTGGGCCGGTACTGTTTGGCCCGGCGTAAACAAGCGTGCCTTCAACTGGCGACCAGACGAGTGTGCCCTGGGCATTGGCGATATCGACACCGTTATGAAACCACGGCCGTTCTGCCGGACAACCGAAACCAGCGCCGTCAATACCGGTATACAGCTCGTGACAGCCAAAACCACGGGTCACAAAACCGGTAGTCGGCCATAAGCCATCGCCATGACCGGGATCACCGCCACCGCCAGACTGCGTGCCCCCCTCATCAAGCACAATGGGTGTGGGGGGCGGCGGCTGAAAGGCATCGGTAAACGGTCCCAAAGGATCATCTTCCAGGAAAAACCAGACGGGCAGACCGCCTTCCACCGGCCGATTCCAGTCCGTGATAAGACCCAGTTCGCCGACATCGCCATGAGGGGTGACAAAACCGAGGACGAAATCTCGCTCGCCGTCTGGGGGGATGGGATCTAACTGCTGTGTCTCGTAGGCGGGCAGGCTGCGGGCAATGAGGGGTTCGTTTTGCGGCACCCAGCGTCCGGTAAACAGCATCTCGCCTTGCTGGACATGACGAATGAAAAACACGTCAGAGACAGGCACAACAGCCTCTACGCTGGTGTAGTTGATGACATGGATGGTGATAAAGTGATAGGTGGCTTCATCGTTATTGGGACTGGCCTGCGTCTCATGGCCGGTGATACGAAAGACCAGGCCATTTGGGCCGCCAACATACACGTCACTGTTCATATAGAAGGTACCCACGCGATAATAGGGCGTTTCCAATGGCTCCGGCGTGGTGTAACCAATCATGGGCAAACCAGGGGTGGTCGTCACCGGCGCCTCCGGTGTTTCGGTAATAAAAAAGGGCGTCGTCGTCACCCAGTATGGCGTAGGCGTACTCAGAAACATCGGCGTTACGGTCGTCCATTCGGGCGTTGTGGTGATGATGTTGGGCACAGACGTGTCCGCATAGACCGGCGTCGAAGTACCCAGAAAAACCGTCACGGTGGGCACCGGTGTGTCCGTTTCCGCCGCCCAATAGCTGGGGCCAGTCAAAGCCGCCGGGTTTTCAATGATGCCGATGACGCCACAACCCAAACCGGATAAAACCAGCAAACTAATAGAGATGACTAACGGCCGTTGTTTCATGGCTGACCCTCGTCATGGCGTAGAAACGGGAGGTAGGTTTGCAAACGCACATACAGGTAATGGGTAGACCATACATGCGCCAGCGCCGGGTCGTCAGAACTACTGGCAGCCACAGCCGTACTGGCGATGGTTTCCGGTACCTGGGCGTTGACAACCGCTTCATAGCTGAAGGTGCGGCGATAATCGTTTGCCCCAGCAAACAGCACAGGTCGTAAATGAAGGGTCGTTCCAGCTGTGGGCGGATAGCCTTGCGGCGGCTGTGGATCGTTACAACAGGTGGCGTAAGCATAGGTGACACCGCGCACGCCTAATTTGTCTGCGATGCCAATGGTGTAGCCTTGGGCAACCATCTGAGCCGGATCGGAGATGTTGTCGTAAATGAAAAAGGCGTGGGCAGTCGGAGGCTGCTCAGCCATACTGCCATCTCCGTTCAACAATACGGCAATGGCATGGCGAGCCGTCAGGTCGGGGGCATTGGCGTAAGGCGCATCGTGCCATTGAGCATAGAAAACATCGTGTCCCGCTACCAGACCGCTGATAATGGCTGCATGGAAACGGCCGTTTGGCGCACTGTTGACGCCGCCCATGGCCACGTCACGCCATAATCCAGCCAGCACAAAGCCCGGCGTGGCTGCATCCGGCAGCCATTGGTTATGACCGTTGACGCCAACATCATTCCCCACAATCAAGCCGTTTGACGACACCGCGAGTTGACTCAGCACTTCGCCATACAGGTTGGTGCTGTAACCGTTCACGCCCAGGTTGAAGGTGACAGTCACATCATCACAATCTTCGCCACCCGCAATGAAGTCATCGCACAGGTTGGCCGCGCCAAAATCGGCCAGGTCAAGGTAGGGCAGTGTGATACTGTTCTCCTCGATGACATACTCCAGGTGTCCAGGTGACAACTCGCCCTGCCAGGCCAGGGTACGGGTAGCCGGATCGTAAACCAGGTCGTTGGTCGAATCTGGGACGTAGGTTAACTGCGGCGGCAGTGTGTCCGTCAGTCGGTAGGTATGGGTTACGCTTTCGTAGTTGGCCAGACTGATTTCATACCTTGCCATCGCCCCTGGATGGAGAAAGGTGGGGGCTGTTTTGCGGATAACGGCGTATGGATTATTGGGGTCGCTGCCCCCACCCTGGATCAATTGTGAATGGTCAATTGTGAATTGTGAATTGTGGCTGGGTTCGCTTGCTAATGACATCGGCTGATAGCCAAAGTTACGAATATCAATGACGGGGATGGTTTCTGTGTAACGTTGACCGATGCCCGTTGCCACCATGTCAGAGAAACCATTTTCATCAGCGGCTGCATCAGACAGCAAAAACAAGGCGGGCAACAGCAAGCTAATCAGCAAAAAGAAAATGAGCCGATTTGATCGTTGTTTTGTCATGAGCTTTCTCCGTTCACAATCCATTAGCGCAGCACGGTATAGGTGGCATAAACGTCTTTGTTGGTGACATCGGTTTGCAGACCATCCCAGGTCAAGATGGCTCGATCTGGATTGAAAGGATCGGCAGCAGCCAGCAAGCGATAACTGGGACGGACGACGTTGCGCGGCAGCAAGGGTATGCCGGGGGTATCAGTGCAGTCGGCCGTGCCTAACTCGCACTGGGTCTGATACGGTCGTCCAAAGCGCAAAAAAGTTGTGTCGGGAGGCGGGTCACCAGTTTCATAGATGTAGAAGAAGCTGACCGATGGTGGCTCAGTGACCATCGAGATGATGGGGGTGACATCCGACCGAATCGCGCCAGTGGTACCGCCGCTAAGGTCACGATTAGCGGTAACCGCTTCTGGGCCAGTCCAGGCAGAACCGCCGTTGTCTGACCAGGCGGCGTAAACGGTGTACACGTCACGGCCGTTTGTGGGGGTATAGCCGCTGTCCTGATACCAGGCCGTCCAGCCTTCGGGTACGGTGATGGAATCCTGCAAGATAAAGGAGCCTTCAAAATCCAGGTTCGTACCGTCGGCCCCTGAGCCTGCCGAAGGGTGAATCGTGACTGCATCCCAAACGGCCGTTCCCAGCACATCAGCATTATTGAGCGTACCTCGTAAGAAAACGGTAGCGGTGCTGCCCTGAGCAGGAACAGTGACGTTAAATGGGGCGAAGTCGGTTGGCGCGGCGACTGTTGACCAGACCACATCAGGACTGTCGGGGTTATCGCCACCAGTGGGATCAATACCGATTCGGAGTGTTAGGTCTGCATCGGCGACCATCTCGGTCGCCGGCGTTTCTACCAATCCCCAGGCTTCCACTGTAATCGTGCCGTTGGGATCAGGGATGGAGATGGTTTGCCGCAAACCGGCATCGAAGGGCGTGTTTGCGCTGCGCCAGCGGACGGAATTCAAGCCCTCGTAAATGTGTTCCGGGTTGGCAATCTGGTTGGGAAATAGGGGGTTGGTCGCTTCATAGATGGGCTGAACGTAGGGTGGAAGAGGTGGTTCTGGAAACGGCCGTTTCGTCACCCAGGAGGCATAGACCCAGGCTTCTTCTTCACTAACGGCTAGAAAATCCAAACCCACAGGACTGGCACCGAGCTCGTCGAAGTGACCGGTTAGCTCTTCACCGGCAGGGATGGGAAAGGCTGCCATCTGCTCCCACACGTTGAACCAGGAGAGATAACGGAAGAGACGGATCTCACCGTTGTAGGGCGCGGCCATGATGATGCCGAACCAATAAGTGCCGGTAGGAATACCCCACAAGACCAGTTCTTTCTCATTGTAGAAGGGCATGACGGCCGGATTGGTGCCATAAGCAACGAATTGGGTCAGCCAGGTTTCATTGGAGAGATGCTTGGCTTTGAAAATGCTGCCATCCTGCTCATACAGGACATGCGCCCAGTTGAGTTCATCAACGACGACTTGTGGGGAACGGCCGTTCGTCACCGGGTGCAGGCCATCTTCTACAATAAGGGGAGCCACATCGGCCGGATGTGTGCCTTGATCGGCGGCGCGGTAAAGGATACGGCCGTCCTGCTCATAAGCTAGGTGCAGGCGGTTGGCGCGGCTGAAAGCCAGGGAAACGCTGCTGCCGCTGTCCACCCGGCGCACCTGGAAATGGTTACCGCCGCGTGACAGAGCCACATAAATATCGCCTTCGCTGATCCAGGCCACAGCCAGCATGTCATCGCCCACGGCCGTGGCTGCTAAATCCTGATTGGCGCTATCCAAAGAGAGATTGACCACCTCGGTGGTGACAAATTGTTCAGGGAATTCCTCTACCGGTGTTTCCACTGGTATCGGTGTAGGGCAGTAATCCGCGCCATCTCCACCGTCAGGCGGTGACGGTGGGCTAAACAGGTCTGGGTCTGTTTGCCGGGTAGCGGTAGGGATCATGGCAATGCCGTCAGCGGTGCAATCTGGCGGGGTTGGTTCACCTGGGCTGGTGCAACCTGTAAACAAAAAGATCATAATCAAGCTAAAGAAAGGCATGACAAGGTATTGGGTGCGCTTCATATAATCTCTCCGGACTGTTATTTCCATTTCCTAAACAGGCGGCAGCAAGCAGGCAGAGGGCAACCACCCGCCCAGGGCATAGATAACAACAAATTAGATTGAGCTATAGAGTCTGGGATTTAGAGTTTATGGATACAGCAACGGTTGCTATTGACGTTCATTAAGCCCAGATGCTTATCGTAACTGTGTGGCTGCTTATTTTGGAGAACAGTGCCTAGATGCCACATGTCATAATCTTACGCATCTTTTCATTTCGCTCCAGAGTATATTTATACTCAGTTTCGGTATAAATATACCGATTACTTATCATACATGGGGACACATTACCAATTGTCACCACAATGACCCAGAGGAAGAACTCGGACAAATCAACTACGCAATCATGACCAAGCCAAGACGAACACATTCAATCATCGCGCCATTCGCATTCGGGGTGTTTAAGGCGCGGGAAATAGCGCTAAGATTATTGCGTAGCGTAGATTCAGCAATGCCCAACAAGTCAGCCACTTGATTTAGGGTTAGGTGAGGATTGTCGGCTATGGTTTGCATGATCTCAATTCGGCGGGCTGTCAACTGAGGCAAGTCTTCCAATTCCACACCGTTTATGTACAATTTCTCATAAAGGCTCAGGCTCAACGTTAATTTCTTTTTCCTAGCAATGTCTATGATCGTTTGCACCAACAGCGCACAAGAGTTCATGGCTTCATCCTTGAGCATAAACCCGCTGGCGCCAGCACGAATTACGGCTCGTACCAGCACTTTGTGGGCATACCGACATAAGACAAGGATATTCGTCTGGCAGGTTTGCACCAGTCCCCGAATCGTATCGCAAGCAGACAAAACCACGCTAGATGGCTTCTCGCTGGTGATGGTATTAAGGCCAAACAATACGACATCGGGGTGATATTCACGAGCTAGATGAAGGGCGTCGGTTTCCGTCTCTCCTTCAGCAACAACTTCAATTTGACCATCGTTTTCAAGGGCAGATCGCACCCCGATACGCACCACTTCCTGGTCATCAATGAGTACAACTCGAACTTTTGGGCTTATATTCGCCGTCATAACATTCCTCCAGCTATCATGAATCAGGCGCGATGGAATACACTGCTTTGGCGCCAATTTAAATACCTATAAAACCTGCATGTTGTATACCGGGGGAATTGGTAAGAGGGAGAAAACCGTCTATAATATTTTGAATTCGATACACCGCTTACCCCGGTGGGCAACGTTTTAGACGTTGCTTAAGGCCATTGCCAGTATCCCCATACTGACAATGGCTTTTTCGATTAAAGCGTCATTACCTATCTATTCTCCATCATCATAAATACAAACTAAAAACAACAAATACGCTGCCAGCAGCTACCACCCACCCTAACAGGATTTGGGTCAACGTATGATGCTTCAAGCGCATTCGCGCCCAACTCACAGCGATACCGGCTAAGGCCAGCAGCAATCCCAATGGGGGCGACACCCAAAACAGTGCGGCCGCACAGCCAGCCAGAGCGACGGCATGCAGGCTTATTTTCGTCATCAGCCGATTGATCATGGCCGCGATCACGACTGTAGCCAGAGCGGCAAACAGACAAGCCAGGGCAATAGCAGGCGCACCGGCCCAGATGAACGTCAATACCAAAATCACAAAGCAAGTACCGGCCAGGATGTAGATATTAGACCGCTGCTCACGGATCGAAATGCTCCAATCACTATAATGGCCGCGTCGAACATTGATGATCAGATAGACAGTCAGTGGCAAAATCACAATGCCAAACCCAA
>JACSSI010000213.1 GCA_014879345.1 Anaerolineae bacterium
CTGGCGTTGAGCAGTCCCGCCTATTTCACCTTCACCGCCATGCTCACACCTATTTTGGGCATTAGCGATGGTGTGATGCGATTCGTGCCAGCCTTGTTTGGCATTTTGCTGGTGCTGCTGCCCTGGCTGCTGCGGGATCGGCTGTCCACGGTGGGGGCGCTGATAACGGCCGTTTTCCTCACCATCTCCCCCATTGCCACAGCCCTCTCACGCACGGCTGGTGGTGATTCGATTGCCCTGTTTGCCGCTTTCCTGCTCTTGATTGCCTGGGTGAATGGACGGGATTCTGGAAACGGCCGTTGGTTCTACCTCTTCACCATCGCCCTGGCTTTGGGACTCACCAGTTCGCCCCTCTTTTACAGCGCCTTAGCCACATTGGGCATAGCCTGGCTGGGACAGCGCCTTGCTGGCCCCCGCTTGATTGCTGAGAACGAAGAGAATACCAAACTGGAACCAGCAACCTTACGCAGCGGACTCATCGTCGGCGGCATCCTGTTCTTACTCATCAGCACCTTCTATCTGCTCAGTGTGGGCAACGTGGGCGCAGCCGCTGCCATTTTAGGCGATTGGCTGCATCAGTTTGGCGGGTTTGGCAACCTGGATAACGCCCTGGCACCCTTCCTTGCCATCGTGCGCTATGAAATCGCGCTGCTGGTTGTGGGCTTGATTGCCATCATTTGGGCGGCATGGCGCTTACAGTCACTGCCTATGTTCTGCGTCTACTGGCTCGTGGGCACACTGCTGCTTTTAATCCTGCAACAAGGCAACCTCATCAATGCCGCCCTCATTATCTTGCCGCTGTACCTGCTCATCGGCGCGTTTGCCGGGGCAATTATCGGCCAGCACATCGGCTGGCACGGCTGGCTGCTGACAGTCGGCTTGCTCATCCTGTGGGCGCTGATGTTCGTCAATACCAGTCGCTTCCTGCGCAAAATGACCTTTGGCGGCGACGATTTTAACAACGCCTGGATCGTCATTTTTGCTCTGGCTTTTGCCCTGACAGTTATCTTTTTTGCCATCAGTTGGGATGCCCGGGCCACGTATCAGGCTGTTGTGATCAGTGTGCTGCTGATGCTTCTCTTTTACAACTGGGGCACGGCATGGTGGCTGGGTCATGAAGCGGCCAACGACCCCCGCGAAAACTGGGTCAATGACGGCACGGATGCGGGCATGTTGGTTCTGGCTGATGTGGTGCAAGATTTGTCGTGGCAGCTTAGCAAATCAGACCAGGATGTAGACATTTTAAGCACCGTTGATACTCCAGCGCTGCGCTGGTACTTGCGAGATTATGTCAATGCAACCATTGGCAAAGCAGCGCCGTCCGACACAACCAGCACCCTCGTCATTACCCCAGCCAATGCCCAAACCGCCCTGGGAACCAGCTATATGGGCGCCGATTACATCATTTCACGGTCGGCTCCGGTTGAAGAGGTGATTTCCAACTCACCCACGCTCGATACGCTGCGCTGGTGGGTTTTCCACCAGTCGCCCGCTGTGCCAGCGCAAGAGCGCGTTATTTTGTGGGTTAAATCGGAGACTGCGCCGTGACGCTGAATAAATCTCAAGCCATCCCCTGGCATCAAGCCGAAACTGCACCCAAATATGGTGACGAGCAAACGCTCGCCCTTATTGAGCGCTGCCTGAACGGTGACGACACGGCCTACGCGGCGCTCTACAACACGTACGCAGCCATGATTTATCGGCTCAACTACAGCTTGCTCCAGCACCAGGAAGACGCGGAAGAAGTGCTGCAAGACAGTTTCGAGTACGCTTTCCGCAAACTCGATAGTTTTAATCCGAACAAAGCATCCTTTAAGACGTGGATTTACCGCATCGCCATCAGCCGCTGCCGCAACAAACGACGGCGCAAATGGCTGCCCACGTTTTCGCTCACGCAGCTCATCCACCAGGATGACGACATCACCGACGCCAATGCAGCCACACCTGACGAAATTGCCGCGCTTAACGCTAAGCAAAAACGGGTGTGGGCGGCGCTGAATGAACTGACGCCTAAACTGCGGGAAACGGCCGTTCTCCGCTATTATGAAGGTCTCACCTATGTAGAAATCGGCAGCATCCTCGACATCCCCGCCAAAACCGCCGAATCCCGGATGCGCCTCGCCCACAGCACCCTGCGTGACTTGCTGGCAGATGAGGAATCGGCCATTTGAGTGTGTATATTTTCCAAAGATTGAAGATTGACGAATCGACTATACGACTACCAGACTAAGATTATGAACAATCACGTTACTCACCAAATACCAGACTATGTTTTGAACCTGCTGCCCAGGCTGGAACAGCAGGCGGTTGAACAGCACACGGCCGTTTGCAGTCATTGTCAGCGCACCCTGCAAGCAGAACGGGAAGTGGGTCAGATGGTACGGTTTACGTTGCAAACCGCCACTCAGCCCGCCAACGGCCGTTTAGCCCAATTTATGCCCGCCGTTCCCAGCCACAAACAACACAAGTCGTTTACGATGATGGGTTGGCAGCGGCAGTTGGCGGTTGTGACCCTGTTGGTCGTTATTGTGATGGGCAGCTTTGGCATGTGGAACGGCCGTTCCCAGAATATATGGGGCGTGGCCTCACCCACAGCCACAAGCACGTTAGACGCCACTGCCACCATCGCCCAACAACAAACCATCCAGGCCGCAGAAACATTAGCAGCGGAAACATTAGGGGGAACGGCCGTTGCCTCCCCGACCATACAAGCATACATCACCGCTACCCCGGCACCGCAGCCCACACCCGTTGCCGCCATTGCTTCCAGCATGACCACCAATTAACAATCAACTGAGAACAGAAAACAATCAACAAATAACGACCCGACTACTCGACTATCTAACTAAAAGACTAACCGACTAAAAGACCAATAAGCCTTATGACCGAACTAACAACAACCACACCCGTAGAAAAGAAACCATCAACCATCAACGACATGTTGGCAAAGCCCCTCATCGCCTCCATGAATATTGACTGGGAAAAGGCCATCTACATCGTCTTCATCATCCTTGCCATCATTTCACGCTTTATCATGTTGGGCAACCGGGTAATGAGCCATGATGAGAGCCTGCACACCCAGTTCTCATACCAATACTTCATCGGCGATGGCTACAACCACACCCCCTTGATGCACGGCCCATTCCTGTTCCACATCACCGCCCTCACCTACTGGCTTTTTGGCGACAGTGACTTTACCGCCCGCGTGCCAGTGGCGATGATGGGCGTCATTTTGATCGTGATGCCCTATTTTCTGCGGAAACCGTTGGGAAAAGTGGGGGCGCTGTTCACCAGCTTCATGTTCCTCATTTCGCCCTACATCACCTACTATTCCCGCTATATCCGCCACGACATCTATGTCATTATGTGGGCGATGATTGTCTTCATTTCGATTTGGCACTATCTGGACAGCTCAAAAGAAAAATATTTGTGGTCATTTGCCGCTGGCACAGCGCTCATGTTTTCCACCAAAGAGGTGTCGTTTATCTATGTGGCAATTTTTGGCGGCTTTTTGGTCATTCGGTTGCTGGCAAAGCTGTGGCTGGCTCCCTGGATGAAACAAGGGCTAGGCAAGCTGCGCACACCGCTTTTGGTTGTCATTGCGGCCGTTTTGCTTATCGGTGTGGGGTTGCTGGGCCAAAAATGGGTGGAGCGCATGGCTGTGCCAGACGACATCGCCATGATGCAAGACGGGTTGACTGCTGATCTGAATGAAGAAACGGCCGTTTCCCCCGCATCCCCAGAACCCTCAGACACCCTCTTCCGCTGGGCGCAAGTCATCGGCATCGGTGTCTTCAGTCTCGGTCTGTTATTAGCTGCGAAGGCACTACGCCCCCAACTCGACCAGTTTGCCGAGTTTGACCTCATCATCCTCTTCACCACGCTCATCCTGCCCATGACCACACCGCTTTTTGCGCGTATTCTGGGCTGGAATCCCACCGATTACGTCATGCCCCAATGCACCATCGTTGGGCAAGAAACACTGTCTGGCCTGCAAGTGGTGCTGGCACGCATGTTCAACGCAGAATGCTGGCGCACCATCCTTCAGGCCGATTTCTTTTTCACCATCATTATTTTTGCCATTATTTTCACCATCGCAGTGGCCGTGGGCTTGTGGTGGAACTCGCGCAAATGGGCCATCGCCGCCGCCATTTTCTATGCGATCTTCCTGGTGCTTTACACCTCCGTTTTCACCAACATCGTCGGCGGCATGGCCAGCGGCATGTTCGGCTCATTGGGTTACTGGTTGGAACAGCAGGAAGTACAGCGCGGTTCCCAGCCCACCTTCTACTACCTCATCGTCATGCCCATTTATGAATACCTGCCGGTCATCTTCTCGCTGGCGGCCATCTGGTTGTGGAGCAAAAAGCAGCGGCTGCATCAAATATTGGCTTACTGGGTGACGCTTTTCCTCGTGTCATACTTGTCTTACAGCTTTGTCAAGTGGCTCTATGCCCGCTCTTACCGCATCACCGGGCAAATTATGGGGTCAGAAACGGCCGTTCTCGGTTTAACCCGTGATCTCTTTTTAGGCTTGATAGTGGGGCTGTTCATTCTCTTCATCGGCCTCATCTTCTGGCTCGTCGTGATGCGCAAAGTCATCAAACGGCGCAACGATGACGTCAGTCTGCCCTCCCTGTTCCGCGCCGAGCAGCTTCTCGACTTTATGCCCTACCTCACCTGGTGGCTGCTGCTCACCTGGGCAGCCTACAGCGTCGCTGGAGAAAAAATGCCCTGGCTCAGCACCCACTTTGTCATCCCGATGGCGCTTATGAGCGGCTGGTACTTCGGTGAAAAGCTCAAAACCTTTACCCGCGCTGACCTGTTCTCCAAAACATCCCTTATCTTTGGCGGGTTGACGGCTCTGCTGCTCATCACCTTATTTGGTCTCGTCAGTTTCTTCTGGCTGGGCAAAATCCAGTTGGGCAGCCAGCAGCTAGAAGCGCTGCAAAACGTAGGCTTGCTGCTTGGGCTGCTGATGACAGCCGGTATCATTGTCTATTTTTGGTGGCGAAAGTATAAGGGCATGGAACGGCCGTTACGCAGCACCCTCATCATCCTCGTCATCTTCACCCTGCTCAGTCTGCTCACCATCCGCACCAGCTACATGGCCAGCTTCCCCAACGCCGACTACACCACCGAATTCATGGTCTACGCCCACGGCGCACCCGCCACCAAACAACTCGTCATGGATCAGGTAGAAACCCTCTCCATGCGTCTCTACGGCGATAAAAGCATCAAAGTCGCCTACGACAACGACGTAAGCTGGCCCTTCACCTGGTACCTGCGCGACTATCCCAACCGCTCCTACTTCGGCGAAAACCCCAGCAACAATCTCAACGAATCTCCCATCATCATCACCGGCAACGTCAATTGGGGCAAAGTAGAGCCATTTTTAGGCAACAACTACGAAGAAAACACCTACACCTTCCTCTGGTGGCCCATGGAAGAATACCGTCAAATCAGTTGGGATTCTCTCTTTGGCAACCCGCTAGATATCACAGATCGCGGCCTGGCTGACCCTGCCATCCGCCGGGCCTTGTGGGATATTTTCTTCTACCGTGATTACGAGCAATACGGCCAGGCATTCGGCGGCACCTACACGGCTCGGGAATGGCCGCTGCGCCACGAACTGAAGGTCTACACACGCAAAGACGTACTCGCCAACCTGTGGGATCAAGGCATCGCCCCCACCTACATTGAAACCGAAGCAGACCCTTATGCGGAAGGCGAATTCATTCTGCAACCATCCCTCATCCTCAACAACGCGGAAGATCTGTTCAACATACCACGCAACGTCGCCACCAGCCCGGATGGCACCCTCTTTGTCGCCGACAGTGGCAACCACCGCATTCAGGTATTTGATACGGAAGGCAATTTTGTCACCACCTGGGGAGAGTTTGGCGACCAGCCTGGACAGTTCAACGAACCCTGGGGCATCGCTGCGGATGATGAATTTGTCTACGTGGCTGACACCTGGAACTACCGCATCCAAAAGTTCACCCATGATGGCGAACTGGTGGGCAGCTTCGGCCAAAACGGCTCACCTTTCGACGCCACCGATCCGGGGCTGGGTCTGTTCTACGGCCCGCGTGACATCACCCTCATCGACGACAACCGTCTGGCAATCACAGATACTGGCAATCATCGCATCCAAATCATGGACAGGGATGGCAATTTCCTCAACAGTGTCGGCAGTTTGGGCAATCAACCGGGTCAATTCAACGAACCGGTCGGACTGGCGACCGGGCCAAACGGCAATGTCTATTTGGTGGATACCTGGAACGGCCGTGTGCAGGAACTTTCGCCCGACATCTTCCCCCTCAATGAGTGGCCGGTAAACGGCTGGTACAGCCAGTCCATCGACAACAAGCCCTACATCGCCGTAGATAGCCAAAACCGCGTCTACGTCACCGATCCTGAAGGCTTCCGCATTCTCATCTTTGATGCGACTGGTAACTATCTGGGTCGCTTTGGCACCTACGGTACGGAACCGAACCAGTTTGCCTTGCCGGTGGGCATCGCCATTGATGCGCAGGATAATGTTTACGTGGTGGATGCGCACAACAACCGTATCGTCAAATACGATCCCATTTTCGGCACACCCTCAGAATCCACGCTAGACAGCAACGACACCCTCTTTGAAGGGCTGGAAGGCGAAGACCGCACCCTGGACGGTGAAGCGGTTGAAGAAGAAAGTATGCCCACGGAAACGGCCGTTCCCGAAGAATAATATCACGTAGGGGCGACCACAAGGGTCGCCCTAAACTTGGGCGGGTACAAAACCCGCCCCTACAAGAGGTACACCATGACCCACCCCCTCGTCATCCAACTCCGCTTTGCCCGTGCTGAATTTGTGCGCTGTCTCGACGGCGTCACCGAAGAAGAAGGCATCATCCGCCTGCAACCCATGAACTGCATCAGTTGGATGGTGGGGCATCTTGCCAGCCAGGAAAATTTTTACTGGAACTATCTCGGACAAGACAAGAAACTCGCCCCCCATTTGGCCGAACTCGTCGCCTTCGGGCAACCCGCCACCACCCCGCCGCTGGCCGACATGTGGGCAACCTGGCAGGAAGTCACCACCACTACGGACGCTTATCTGGACACCCTCACCACCGACATGCTGGAAAACCACTTCATTTTCAAAGGCGAACCCCGTGCCGAAAGCATCGGCACCATGCTGCTGCGCAATCTCTACCATTACTGGTTCCACACCGGCGAAGCCCACGCCGTGCGCCAACAACTGGGCCACACCGATCTGCCGCAGTTTGTAGGGAATATGGAAAGCGCTTTTTACCGCCCCGAATAACGACACCCCATCCCCCACCCACAGCCAACGTAACGTAGGGGCGGGCACAAGGTCCGCCCAGATTTAGGGCGACCACGAGGGTCGCCCCTACCATACCCTACGCACTTAGCCGCCACCTAATTTGGCCTGCACACGGGCATAACGCCACATTCAGGGCAGACGACGCGGCGCAAATGTTTTGTGTTGCGGCCAACGTATCATCGCGTCATCCCGCCCCTACCACGAGGGTGCGCCGCCGGAACGTGACGCGCAGACCTCCGAGGTTTTGAAAACCTCGGAGGTCTAGTCTGCACTTGAATGGCGCCTGGGTAGGGGCGTGGCCTTGTGCCCGCCCAGATTAGGGCGACCACGAGGGTCGCCCCTACCA
>JACSSI010000214.1 GCA_014879345.1 Anaerolineae bacterium
TCCTGGTGCGGATTTTGAATGGGATTGGTCGTTTGCTGCTCCGTTTGTTTAAAGTGCCACCGGCAGAAGGACATGAGCGGGTATTATCGGCGGAAGAGCTTGAACTGTTGGTGAGCGAAAGTGCTGAAGGCGGTTTGCTTAATGGTGAAGAAGAGGAAATGATTCGTAATATCTTTGACTTTAGTGACCGGGTTGTGGGGCAGGTGATGACACCGCGTACGCGAGTACAGGCCATCCCGATCAACATGGACAAAGAGAAACTGCTGAAACTCGTCACGGAGAGCCGCCACAGCCGTTTCCCCGTCTACGATGGTGACCGCGATCATATCGTTGGCATTGTGCATCTTAAAGATTTGATTCGGCAGACGATGAGGCCCGATAGCAAGTTTGATATTCGGTTGATTGCGCGTTCGGCTCCGGCTGTGCCAGAAGATTTTTCGGTGGAGAACTTGCTCATCGCCTTTAAAGCGCAGCGGCTGCATATGGCAATTGTGCTGGATGAGTTTGGGGGAATGGCAGGTGTGGTGACACTGGAAGATTTGGTGGAAGAGGTAGTAGGCGAAGTGCGCGACGAATTTGACCTGGAGTATGAACCTTACGTTGAAATTGAGCCTGGCGTATTGGAAGTGGCTGGCGATTATCTGGTGGACGATCTGATTGAGGATGTTTACCTGGGTGAAGAAGATGACTTGCCTGATGTGGAAACTGTGGGAGGGCTGGTTGTCTCGAAGTTAGGCCGTCCGCCCAAAATTGGTGATGAAGTTGTTTACCAGGATGATGTCACTATTTCCGTGCTTGATGTGGATCGCCGGGCAGTGACACGAGCCAGAATTGAATTTCCGGTTGTAGCTGACAAGAAGGAAAGTGATAAAGACGAAGCCGAGTAAGGAATTTTAAGATTTCTGCCATTCTTCATAAGAACGGCCGTTTTGCATAATCGCACCATCCCACAAGCCAGTTTCAAGTGGGATGGTGCGATTTTTTGTTGTATCTCTACAGCCCGTAAATATCAGAGAACTTGGCGGTGGCGTAGCGGATGAAGGCATCGTGGCTGAGTGGTTTGCCGGTAACGCGCTGCACCAGTTCACCGGGGGTAAATTTGCGCCCGTACTGGTGAATATTTTCGCGTAGCCAGTTTAGCAATGCCTCAGTACGGCCTGCGGCTAATTCAGATTCGATGGCAGGGTTTTGGGCAACGGCCGTTTCCATAAACTGTGCCGCGTATAAATTGCCCAACGCATAGGTGGGGAAGTAGCCAAATCCAGGCCGCGTCCAATGCACGTCCTGCAAACAGCCTTCGCTGTCCGTCGCTGGCACGACACCCAGTAATGCTTCCATCTTGGCGTTCCACGCTTCCGGCAAATCCTTGGCGGCCAACTCGCCGTTGAGCATCGCTTGTTCCAGTTCAAAACGCAGGATGATGTGGAAATTGTAGGTCAGTTCATCTGCTTCTACACGGATATAGGAGGGCTGTACCTTGTTGATGGCGCGGTAGAAATCCTCGGCGCTGGCGCTGCCAAGCTGGGCCGGGAAGAGCGCTTGCAGTTTGGGAAAATGCGCCTGCCAGAAGCCCCGATTGCGCCCGACCAGATTTTCCATCATGCGCGATTGGGATTCGTGAATGCCCAGGGAGGTGCCGCGAGCCAGCGGTGTGCGGGCTAAATCCGGGTGCGTGCCTTGCTCATACATGGCGTGGCCTGATTCATGCAAAGCGCCAAAGAGAGCCGGATTGAGGAAATCGGGATACCAGCGTGTGGTAATGCGGGCATCATCACGGCTGAAGCTGGTGGCGAAGGGATGCACGACTGTGCCTAAGTGACCCCGTTCATAGTCATAGCCGATTTGGGCGGAGATGGTGCGTGCGAACTCTTTTTGTTTGTCGATATCAAATGTCTGGTGGACTAAGGCGTCGGAAACGGCCGTTCCCCGTTCATCAATCGCTTCCCGCAAAGGCACTAATGCTGCCTTGTTGGCATCAAAAATAGCGCGGACATCGGCCGTTTTCATGCCGATTTCGTACTTGTCCAGCAGCGCATCATATTTCTCATCTTCGTAGCCATAATACTCAGCCAATTCCTGGCACATGGCGATGACTTGTTCCATATAAGGCTCGAATTGCGCGTAGTCATTAGCAGCGCGTGCCTGCACCCAGGCAGCGTGGGCGGGGCCGCTCAACTGGGATGATCGCGCCACAAAATCGGCGGGAACTTTGCGGGCGTCTTCATAATTCTTTTTGAGTAAGCGCAGCAGGCTGGCCTCGTTGCTGTCGTAGTCAGCGCCGTTGAGTTCAGCGGTGGCATCTTCGATGAGCTGCCCCATTTCGTCGGAGGTAGACATGGTGTGGGTGAGGCGGCTGAGGGTTGTCATTTGCTGTACGCGTGCTTCTAACCCTTTGGGCGGCATGTTGACCTCTTTGTCCCAACTGAGGACGGCGAGTGCTTTGCCCAGGTCGTTGATTTCGTACACTTTTTCGAGTAATTTGTGGTATTGCGTGGTCATAGTGGTCTCCATTTCTTTAGCTTACCGACTAAAGTCGATACGATAAGCCCATTAAAATAACTGTGATAAATCGGTAGGAGTTTACCGGAAAAACGGCCGTTTACCCACAAAAAAACTCCTTACTTTCATTGACAAGGCCGCTGTTCTTCTTTACCCTGTAAGTTAAATCAAGTGCCCCGCAGACAAAATATCAGAACAGTTTCTAACAGTTTCTAATGGAGGACATGCATGAAAGCATTTAACAAAATCGGTTTCCACACCGCCAGTGGCGGCAACCCAACCGGAATTGGAGAGTATCTAAAAAAATTGGATGCCGCTAACGTACCATTTGTCATCAAATGTGCTGATTCAATGACAGGCTTGTTTGAGGCACAAGAGCTGATGCGTAAACGGAATGGCGCAGTGCCACACGTGCTGGCCTACCGCCGCTCTGTGCCAGATGGTGGCAGTCGTCCGCCCTCTGGCAATCCCGACGTGCCTGATTACCTGAAAGAACCTGAAAAGGCGGCAGAAGAGCATTGGCAATGGCACAAAGCGCATCTGCCCTCTGATTTAGATCCAAAATATGTCTGGATTGAAACGATCAATGAACTGCGCAAAGAGGTTGAATGGGCAGACTGGATTGGGGAGTTTGCTTACTTTACGGGGCAAATGGCGCTGGCCGATGGTTATAAATTCTCTGCGTTTGGCTACTCATCCGGCACACCCGACGAAGGTGCCTGGGAAACAGATGGTATGCTGCGCTATCTGGAATCTTGTCAGGCTCATCCAAATGAGTTATCTGTGGCATTGCATGAATACAGTTTTAAATCGAAGGATATTTGGTTTTTGCGCGGTGACCACATCGGCCGTTTTGAGAAATTATTTGCTGCCTGTGATAAACATCGCCTTAAACGACCCAATGTGCTTATCACTGAGTGGGGCTGGACTCATGAGCGCGTACCGGGCAATGTTGATGATGCCATGAAGGATATTGCGGACGTGGCTGCCTATTACGCAAAATTCCCTGAAATTCTGGGCGCGGCGATTTGGTATTTGGGGCCAGGGTTTGCTGGCATTGCCAACCGGGCGCAGAAGCTCATCAAGCCGGTCACTGAGTACAGCCTCACTACCGTCTTTGAAATTCCTGATGCCCCGGAAACGCCAGACCCCGTGCCGCCGCCCATGACTGATCCGGTGGAAGGTAATTTGCCAAACGGCCGTTATCTGCGAGATGTCAACGTGCCAGATGATTCTGTCATGACAGTCGGCACGACATTTACCAAGACATGGCTTGTCGAAAACACGGGCAATACAACCTGGAACCAAAACTACCACATCACCCACATCAATGGCGAGCCAATGACCCCAGATACCGGGCAGCCTGTGCCAGCAGCAAAACCTGGCGAGCAGGTGGAAGTTTCCGTCAACCTGACCGTACCAGATACACCTGGTACGCATTTTAGCGATTGGCGTTTGCAAGATGACAAGCAAAATCTTTTTGGCGACGTGCTTTTTACACGCATCATCGCTGAAGCGCCCGTGTCACAACCCGGCGGTAACGCGGACGGCAAATTCGTGGCAGATGTCACCATTCCAGATGATACCGAAATTCAACCGGGCAAACCGTTCACAAAGACATGGCAGCTTAAAAACAGCGGCACTCGCGCCTGGGGACAAGGTTTCACCATGAAATTTGCCGGTGGTATGCTCATGTCGGCCAAAGATACCTATCCCTTGCCAGCCGCAAAGCCCGGGCAAGTGGTAGACGTCTCCATTGACATGGTAGGGCCGACCAATCCTGGCACTCATTATGCAGACTGGCGTCTCCACGACGACAAAGGTGGCGTGTTTGGCGAGATTATTTACGTGCGCATTGTCGTGCCTTGGCAGCCAGGCAGTTCGCTGGTAACGCCTGTGTCACAGCGTGATTCCCGTTGGGCAGACAAGAGATTGGGTATGGCTGGCTCCACGTTAACGATTAGCAAATGGGGCTGCCTGATGACATGCTTCGCCATGACAGCCAATACGTATGGTCACCCGGTTACACCGGCACAGTTAAATGATTTGATGGTGCGCAAAGGGGGTTTTATTGATGTCAATTTGACAAAATGGAATGCCTTGTCGGTGGTGTATCCGGATATTATTTACGGCGGTAAGATGGAATCAAGCCCAACAACGCTGGCTCATATTGATGCCAGTTTAGCCGAAGGCCGCCCAGTATCGGTGCAGGTCGATTTCACAAGCAATACGCCTTACACAGATAATGATCAGCACTGGGTATTGATTGTGGCGAAAGATGGGGATGATTACCGTATCAATGATCCCTGGCTGCTGCCGGAACAAGAGGCTTCTTTAAAACAGCGGTATGGTCGGGCAGAACGGCCGTTATGGGAAGCCATCTTGTCTGCTATTTTCTATCGTTCAACTAAAGTCATCCCTGCACCCACTCCCGTACCACCCACAGATACCACGCCCATCCTGCTGCAAACGGGCATGAACGTCAACCCCGATGCGCCTAATAGTAACCCCCATCAAACAGATGATTTCAAAGGTCTTGATTGGGTGCGTTTTGTGTTCAAATTGGACGCGCGTGTCAACCAGGCAGAACGGGGCAATATCACCAAGTCATTTGATCAATATGATCCCATCATCAAAGATTACAACAAAATGGGGGTCAAGTCGCTTCTCGTCATCAATCAAGAAACCGTTTGGGGTAAGGCGCCGTGGCGGGGTAACAATGATTGGCAAGGCTATGCTGCTGATTTAGCAGGCAGAGCCAAAGAAATCGCCGACCATTACAAGCGTTACGGGGATCAAGTTGCTTACCAGATTTGGAACGAGGGTGATAAAAAGAATAATCCGGCATCCGTTTATCTGGAACCAGACCAGATGGCACTGATTGTCGACAAGGTGGCTGAGGCGATTCGCTCGGCCTCCCCCGATTCGCCAATTATTTTTAACGGGATGGCAACTGGGCCTGAAGAGTCTTGTGCTTATCTTAAGAAGGTTGAAATGAAACTGGGTGGTAAGATTCCAGTAGATGCCATTGGTATTCATCCCTATACGCGTTGGGCGATTAAAGCCCCCTTCGATTGGGGAAAGCAGTTTGGCACGTTGGAAGATGCGTTTGCCGTTTACCGCCGTGAAATGCCAGGTTACAAGTTCTGGATTACTGAAATTGGCATTGCCGACGACAATGAGATTGGCTCCCAGTTCTATACGGAAATTGGGGAGTACATGCGGAATGTCTATAAATATACTGGTGATCGCAGTACGGATTTGGTTGAAGTGTTGATATGGTTTGCCTGGTCGGATTGGATGCGAAATGCGGGTGTGGTGAAAACGGACGGTAGCCGGAAGGATAGTGTTTATCCCGCCTTTAGAAGCGTGAGAAACCGCGAGTTATAGACTTGTGACGTGAAATTCCCTGCGAAGACGACCTCGCCATTTGTTGAATGGCGAGGTCGTCTTCATTGTTTTGGTAGGCAGGAGCTACTCACTCGATATTGTCACCCGGCATAAAATCGTGTTGTCGGTTTCCAGGTCTGGCCCCCAAATCAATTCGGCACTTGGGTTCCAACTGATTTGGTTATAACCATCTTTGGGGCTGACGGCGCTGGCTGCGTGAACGGTGGTGGCTGTCCAACTGCTGTCGTCAAAGTCAGCGCTTTTCCAGCCATCCGGTTCGCCTAAATCAATGAACGCGCACGGGGCTGTGCCTGCTACCGGATTCGACTCATTCTCACAAGATTTATCCAACGGCGCTTCATGAATGACCGTGCAAGCCCAGTCCGCATTGGATACCGCCACTACCTTGCCTGTACCCACATCGGTCAACTGCATAATGAACCCGCCATCTCCCATCTGCTGGCGATTTGTGCCGATGTATTCCAAACCAGTGTCGTTTTCCTTGAAATCTTTGAGGATGAAATTCAGGGTGAGGGGATAGCTGGCTTCAAAAACGGCCGTTTCTGCATTAAAAGAGCGCTCCGTCGTAATCGAAACGGAATCTTCAACAATCAATTCTTCGCCGAGATAGGCGGCAAACCAGTTGTCGGCCCACGCTTCCAGTTGGAAGGTGATGACGGGGGCTGCTGTTGGGGGAATGGTTTCCGTTTCGACAGGATCGGGTTCTTCTGTAACCGTGATGTTTTCTGGTTCACTTACAGTTGGCGTAGGCTCTGCATTGTTTGGGGCTGTATTCTGTTCGATGGAAACGGCCGTTGCGGTCGGCATAGGTTCATCGCCCCCGCAAGCCGTGATGGCGACAGCCAGTAAACCGAATAGGATAAGGTGAAGGATTTGTTTATTCAACATACGTGTCATTTACCAGCCCATTCGCAATCAATATTGCACAATTGGCGCTTTTCCTATCCAGGTATCATCCTCAAGCATGCCCACCATTGCATCTGCGCAATCAGAAAAACTGATGGTGGAAAGCCCATTGAATGAATCAAAGCCCAGGCGGTATTGACCTGTATGTTTACCTGCTTTCATTTGCACAGGACGAACGCCTAACCAGGTGACATCCCGATTATTAGAGAGCAGTTCATATTGGTTTTCTTTGTCGAAGTGACGCAGCGAGAGGAATTTCTCTGCGTAAAACTTCACGAATTTCGCCCCGAACCCAACCTTGTCTTCTGGAACCAGTGTGCTTCCCCCGCCACACCAAACCAGACGCCCCACTTTTTTCTGGCGCATAATTTCAAGAATATGGCTTGTCACATCTGTGCAAAGATTCTCTGGCGAGTTTTTATCAACGCCAATTGCAAAAAGCACAGCCTCCGTTCCTGGAAGAATGGTCTTGTCTACGTCAGCATAGTCAAGCGCATTGCCTGTTACGACATGGATTTTCCCTTCAAATTCTGGGTGCAGTTTTTGCGGATTTCTGACCAGCACAGAAATTTCATGTCCCGCTTTCAAAGAAAGGCGGACACACTCGCTGCCGACTGATCCGGTTGCGCCAAAGATGGCTATTTTCATTGTGAACTCCTGTGTAAATAAAACCAAGAGTGGACCAATCTCAAAGATTGGTCCACTCTATAAACTCAAAACTTATTCACTCTGGGCGAGCGGAATTTGCGCCACCGTGAAGGGCAAGTTGGGTGCGCCACGATTGTTGAACTGCGAATTGGCAACCAGGAAAGAATCGCCTGTGAAGGCAATGGTCGTGGGGTAGCCAAACAG
>JACSSI010000215.1 GCA_014879345.1 Anaerolineae bacterium
GAGTTTGTTCTAACATTTTTAGTCCTTAAATTTTGATGATTAAAGATTAAAGATTGAAGATTAGTTGGCTCGCCACTTTCCAATCTTTAATCTTTAATCTTTTATTTTGTTTCGTTGATACATTATCTGGCCCGCACAAATCGTTATGTCTACTTTTAAGTCTGCATCAAGCAGCACAGCATCGGCGATGAAGCCGGGGGCGATGTGGCCGCGGTCGGGCAGGTTGAGCAGGCGGGCGGGAGTGGTGGTGACGGTAGCGAGCGCTTCGGACAGGGTGCAGTTGGTGAAGCGTATGAGGTTGGAAACGGCCGTTTCCATATCCAGCACACTCCCCGCCAACGTGCCATCACTCAGTCTGGCTTCCGTTTCAGTGACCGTCACCTCAAAATCGTTGAGCGGATACGTGCCGGGCGGCATTCCCAGTGCCGCCATCGCGTCTGTGACCACGTTCAAACCGTGTGGCCCTTTCATATCCCAGGCCAGTTTAACCATCGCCGGATGCGCATGAATGCCATCGGGGATGATGCCAGCGACGATCTCATCCGTGTTCAGCAGCGCCCCAATCAGCCCTGGCTCACGATGTCCGAATGGCGGCATGGCATTGTAGAGATGCGTGCCGTAGCGGACGCCGTTGGCAAAACCCGCTTGCGCCTCAACAAACGTCGCCATCGAATGTCCCGCACTGACCACAACGCCACGCGAGGCCAATTCTTCGACCATTGCCAGCGCGTTTGGCTGTTCTGGCGCGAGTGTGACCAAAGAAACGGCCGTTTCCGGCGACCAGTCAGCAATCCAACTCAAATCAGGCTGGCGGATGTAGGCGGGGTTGTGCGCCCCCTTTTTCTGCGGATTAAGGAACGGCCCTTCCAGGTGCAGTCCCAATGGTTCCGCGCCTTGAAAGTTTGCAGAACGGCCGTTTTGCATCACGCCCTGCGCTTTTTCAATCTGGGAACGGGGCGAGGTAATGATGGTAGGCAAAAAGGATGTCACGCCCCAGCGCGGCAGTTTGGCCGCCACTTCCCAGATGGTTTCGGGGTTGGTGGTGAAATCGTGACCAAACGCGCCATTGAGTTGCAAGTCAATGAAGCCTGGGACGAGAAAACGGCCGTTACCGTCCAGTATGGTAGCATTTTCGGGTAGGTCGGTTAAGACAGTACCGATGTGGGTGAAACGGCCGTTTTCAATAACAACAGCGCCATCAGCAATTGTTTTTTCAGGCGTTAATAGGGTAATGTTGTGGATATAAAGCATCATGGCTCACACTGCTTAGTAAATTGATTTAACAAAGTATACGGCATGGCCGATTGCCTGTCAATGATGATTCATCAGATTTGCTGTATATTAAAAATTTATTTCGGTAATAAACTTGTTACACCACCTGTGGATGCCCGCCTTCGCGGGCATGACACGATTACCGATTTATTTTATGAACTTCCGTAAAATCTGCGAAATCTGCCCTTCCAGTGACAGACAATCGGCGGATAAAAGCGCAAAGGAGATTTTTATGACGCAGCCAACCGGCACACTGATTGACTTAAGCCAGACTATTGAAGATGGTTTGGTGACATACAAAGGATTACCCGCTCCCATTGTCTGTGATTTTCTGACGCGGGAAGCCTCGCGCAGCCATTACAGTGGCGGCACGGAGTTCCACATCGGCAAAATCGAGATGGTGGCGAATACGGGTACGTATCTCGACGCGCCGTTTCACCGCTGGGCAGATGGCATTGATATTGCTGATTTACCGCTAACGGCCGTTGCCGACCTGCCCGCCATCCACATTGACACCACCTCCAATACCCAGCGTGCTATCGGCCCAGAATGGTTCGAGGATTTAGATATAGCGGGCAAGGCGGTGTTGGTGCAGACAGGGTGGGACAAGCATTGGAATACGGAACAGTATTATGAAGGGCATCCTTATTTGACGGAGGAAACGGCCGTTTTCCTTAAACAAGCAGGTGTGCGGTTGGTGGGCATAGACTCCTACAACATCGACAGCACCGACGATGGCCGCCGCCCCGTTCACTCCGTGCTGCTGCGTCATAATATTCTCATCGTCGAGCACATGACCAACTTGCGGCAGCTTCCGGCCAACGGCTTCCGCTTTTACGCCGTTCCCGTCAAAGTCAAAGGCATGGGCACGTTTCCGGTGCGAGCCTTTGCCCTTGTCAACAATTAACCGTCAACAATCAGCAGGCAGCGAACAACAAAAAAGCGTGTGCGGAAAATGGCACACGCTTTTTAGCTTACTGTTCACTGTAAACTGTTCACTGAAAACTGCTACTCGTTTTCAGCATCCAGCGCCTTTTGCAATTGTTCCTGTGCCTCTGTATCAAGCGTTGTCGAAACGATTTTGCCGTTTACATGCTTAAACGCTTCGATGATGGTGCTGGCATGTTGGGCGTTTCCGTAGATAAACAGAGCGGTATGTCCGGCGTCAAGCGAGTCAGAAATGGATTGAATGGTGCCTTTATCCACGCCCAAATCCATTTTCCGGGCAGCTAAACGGCCGATTATCGCACCGCCAGCCAAACCCAGGATAGGCCCACCCAAAACGAGACCGATGAGACCGCCAGCAAACGCACCCCCCAGTGTTCCTGAGCGTTTCTCATGATGGACTTTTTCATCAACAGTCAATTCACCGGCGTCATTTTTGGTGACAAAGACGGCATCTTTCAGGTTAATGGCTTTTTGCTTGTTTAATTTGACAAGTTCCTCATACAAACTTTCTGCCTGGGCGGCATCTTCGAAGGTGACGACGATGAGTTGACTCTCTACGCCTTTTTCATAATGAAAACCAACGGTTTCATCGCTGAGTGATTCTTGATTGGTATCGAGTGACATGTTGTTTCTCCTGGAAATATGTTTTATGGTAACGGCCGTTTCCACAAAAAAATAAGAAACCCGTTTATGACAACGCTTGCAAAGACAGGCTAATTGTATCATAACCCGGCAGCTAGAGTGGTATAATTGCCAAAATCCGTTAACTTTCAATGAGGGAGATTGTCCAAACCATCTTTTTTCGTGTATGCTTTCCGCTGTAATGACAAAATCAACCACCATAATAGATGACAGTCACTTTGAAAATGACTGTCATCTCACCTGTGTAGTGCCTTGTCTTTTCTAACGCCCGCTTTTCTTCTCCTGAGCCTGCTGGCTATTCCCATCATCGTCATGTACATGCTGCGCTTGCGGCGGCGCGAGGTGGTGGTGAGCAGCACCTTGCTGTGGCAAAAGCTCCTGCGCGACCGCGAGGCCAATGCCCCCTGGCAAAAACTGCGGCGCAATCTGCTGCTACTCTTGCAATTACTCATCTTAGCGGCGCTGGTTTTGGCGTTGGCACGGCCGTTTTTCCCCATCCCCTCCATCATCAGCGGCAGCACCGTCGTTTTGCTCGACGGCTCCGCCTCCATGCAAGCCACGGACGTGACCCCCAGCCGCTTTGAAGCTGCTAAAACGGAAGTAGCTGGTCTGATCAATGATTTAGGCGGCGACAACCAGATGACCCTCATCCACGTGGGACACACCCCTACCGTCCTGGCCTCGGCTACCAACGACAAAACAGTTTTGCGCAGAGCGCTGGAGACAGCCCAACCCACCACTGCTACGCCCAATTGGGAAGCGGCTTTGGCACTGGCAGCAGGGGCGGCGCAAGGTTTCCGCGACGGGCGTGTGGTCATCGTGTCTGATGGCGGTTTGCCCGGCGATTTGCCCCCCTTGCCCACTGTGCCGATCTATTTACCCATCGGCGAAAGCGGCGAAAATCTGGCGATTTCGGCGCTGGCCACCCGCGCCACGGCGTCTGGCCCGCAGTTATTTGCCAGCGTGACCAACGAGGGCGTTCTCGACCAGGAAGCACTGTTCAGCCTGTCGCTGGAAGGCACGTTGTACGATTCGCGCCGCATCACGGTTCCGGCAGGGAGCAGCGCCAATCTTACCTGGGATTTACCGGAGGAAACGGCCGTTATCGAAGCGCATCTCTCTGGGCATGAAAACGACAACCTGCCCCTGGACGACGTGACATACGCCGTGCATGAAGGCGGTGTCACCAATCGCACCTTGCTGGTGACGGAAGGTAATCTGTTTTTGGAGCAGGTGTTTAGTGTGCTGCCCGGTGTTGAGGCGTTCAAGGCCAGTCCTGATAGTGACTTAACACAGGAGGAGTTTGACCTTTTTGTGTTTGATGGTGTGCCACTGCCAGACCCGCTGCCGCAGGCTGATATGCTCATCATCAACCCGCCAGCAGGAGACAGTGCCGCTGATTTGCTGAATGTGACGGGCACCTTTTCCAATACGGTTGCCATCCGCCTGGCCGACTCGCCGCTGCTGCAATTTGTGGACTGGCGGGATGTGCATGTGCGCCAGGCCAAGACGGTTGACGCACCCTGGGCGCAATCGTTAGTCGAGGCGGAAAGCGGACCACTGATTCTCACAGGGGAGCAAAATGGACAGCGCATTGCTGTTTTTACCTTTGATTTGCGTGACTCTGATTTGCCGCTGCAAATTGCATTTCCTGTCTTAATGGCTAATATTACGAGCTGGCTTAGTCCTGGACGCGCTTTTGATGCGCCTACGGGTCTCCGTCCTGGCGACCCGGTTCCTGTTTCACCAGCGGCGGCGACAACGGCCGTTTTTGTGGAAAAACCAGATGGCACAAGGTGGACGGCTGAGGTGGGTGAGGAAGCCATTATCTTCCCGGAAACCAACCAGTTAGGCTTATACCACGTGAGCTTAGAAGATGCTGAAGGGACACAGCCGGCGGGCAGTTTTGCCGTCAACCTGTTCAGCCCCATTGAATCGGTCATTGCGCCCGCTGCATCTTTAGACATCGGACAGGTCGCCATTGAGACCGAAAGCACAGGGGATGTTGGTCAGCGAGAAATATGGTTCTGGCTGCTAGCAGTTGGGCTGGTGATATTGGTTGTGGAATGGTGGGTTTACCATCGTGGCACAAGGTTGCCGAAATTTAATTTTTATAAACGAAGCCAGACCTGACAGGTTTAGGAACGTACTCAATCGTAAAGATAATTTGCCATGCAAAGAAGCTTAACCGGCAAAGTACAGAAGTAAACCTGTCAGGTCTTGACGGAATTGAACGAAGCCAGACCTGACAGGTTTAGGAACGGTCTGGTTTGTAAAGCAAATGGGCAATGCCCAAATCCCTGACTGGAAAGATTAGTTGCACACCTGTCAGGTCTTAACGTGATAGCGCATGAGCGAAGATGCTGAAAACACAACAACCTGGCAAAGTGATCCCCGGCTCCGTTATGTGGTGCCGGTAATTGTTGTGCTTGGCCTGATTTTACTCATTTTGGCGCTGGCTGCTTCCTGTAACGGCCGTGACAATGATCATGGGCTTAAACCATTTCGTCCTACACGAACGCCTTTTGGCGATGCTATGAACAGTGAAGTGGTTGTGATTTCTTTTACCGATTTGAATGGCAATCCAGATGCCTATAAGAATCAACGCATTCGGGTCACGGGTGATAAGGTGACCATTCCACCACAGGCTTGCCGACTGTACACTGGCCCTGTGTTTACCTGGGGGTTAATTGCAGAAGATTTGCAGCTCAATGCCCTGGGGTATGATGAACTGGCAAAAAGGCTGCCCGATGGGCTGACGATGACGGTGGAGGGTGTCTGGCGGCAATACAATGGGCCATTAGGCTGTGGCAAGGAGCCAAGTGACGGCATTGCCTGGTATTTACAAGTTGAGCGTATTATCTCGCCCAATCCGCTGCCTTTGATGGAAGGGGCGCCGTTTGCCACGATTCAGGTGCTTTTAGGAACGCGACCCTCTATTGATATTATGCCATTTGAGACAAGCGTACCGGAAACGGCCGTTACCCCCGACCTTCTCACCACCCCTACCCCGGATGACACCGGCTACCCTGTCGGCACATTTCTACCGCCAACTACCCTAACGCCTTTGGTCACGGCCACAATCGACCCCTTACTGCCGACCGCAACCTTGTTTCCAGGCTTAACACCTTCTGCCACACCTTTGCCAGGCGTCACCAGGACGGAAATCCCGCCGGGTTCAGGCGGCACGGATCCAACTGCCACACCACCCCTGAGGCCATCTGCCACAGTCCCCGGTTTCATAACACAAACGCCAGCCCCAACCATCCCTGGCTATCCGGGGCCAAGCACGCCTGAACCCACCCGCGATCCATATTCCTAAAGGAAATTTGTTAGATGAACGAAAATTTTGTACCGGCCACCATCCCGCCAGATAATCGGGCTGTGCCATCTCTTTGGTTTTTATTTCACAAGTTTGATTTGCTCGTTTTCTTGGACGAGCAGGGTCAGGCAGCACTGCCCCGCGTTGTCAGCCCGGCGGCGCTGGATTTGGGTGATTTTCGTGTGGTCGGTCAACAATATTTCGGGTATCTCCAAAACAAAACCAGGCTGCACTGTTATGCTGGTGAACTGGTTCCTGAACAGGGTGATCCCAATTTACCTGATGGCTTGGCGCTCATGCATCTGCGCCGTTTGTACGGCCGTTTTGATGAAGCAATGCTCTGGCTGGCAGGACGAGCAGTGCAGCTTGTGGACTGGGATCGCACACACCAGTTTTGCGGACGCTGCGGCACGCCCACACACACGGCCCCCAATGAACGTGTAAAACAGTGTCCCCACTGCGGCCATACCAGCTATCCGAGGCTCTCTCCGGCTGTGATTGTGCAGGTGACACGGGAGGGAAAAAACGGCCGTGAAATTCTGCTGGCACGCAACAAGCGCAACCAATTGCCCATGTACAGTGTGTTGGCCGGTTTTGTAGAGCCAGGCGAGACACTTGAAACTTGTGTACGCCGTGAAATCCGCGAAGAGGTCAATCTGGAAGTGAAAAATATTCGCTATTTTGGCAGTCAGCCCTGGCCTTTTCCCAATTCGCTCATGGTGGCATTTACCGCAGAATATGCCAGCGGCGACATAGTGCTAGAGGAAGCAGAACTGGTTGATGCCCAATGGTTCCGTGCCGATAATCTGCCCTTATATCCTCCGCCGATGAGCATTGCCCACCGCTTAATTGAGGATTTCAGACAAGCTGAAAGCATGGCTGTAAACGCCAATTCATAAAATCAAGGCAATGGCTAAAGATTCATCCCAAATAAAAACTAAGGCTTGAAATCGGGGATGGGAACGAGGCGGCGCTCCCGGTTGATACAAACAAGCTGCACCACTCCTGTTACGGCCGTTTTCGTGCCTCCTGGTCGCCAGACTTCGTGGAACCAATTCAGGCGAAATGGTCCCTCTTTGACACAATAAGACCGAATGTCAAGCGCGTCGCCAAAGACAGCGCCCTCCGCAAATTGCATCTCCACTTTGTAAACAACAAAACCAAGACCCTCTTCATCCCACATACGTACCAATTCTGCCTGCCCGATGGCATGTTCGCGGGCATGTTCAAAATATTTCAGGTAGTTGGCATGATAAACGACGCCTGAAAAGTCAGTGTCATCGTAGTAGATATTGACGGTATGGTGATATATTTTATTTTCTTCGACCAATTTTCTTTCCTCAAAACGTAACTGTTCAGACTTTTGAAGTTTTTATCTCTGGAAATTTCGCTTTTTTGCGTCTAAAACTTCAAAAGTCTCCAAAGAAACTGAATGCGTACCTCAAATCTC
>JACSSI010000216.1 GCA_014879345.1 Anaerolineae bacterium
GTGCGACGGGTTTTTCAAGCAAGATTGGCGGGAGCCTTGTTTTCAGGCTGACTTTGGAAACGCCCTGTTAGCCACTCCCACCTACCTTATCAATATTCACAACTGTGATATAATTCACGACCAAAATATAGTATCCATAGATAGTTCAAGCTATAACCTTTACTTATAATAAACAAGTTACAAACTCAATAAAGGTTCGACTTGAATACAATTTTTCATTGATAAAAGTTTTAGGAGGAGGTTCTATGTCAAATCTAGTCCTCACGATACGCGAAAGCATTCGCTATCGCGGTCGTAGTGGTCACTGGAGTTGGGTCGCCCACCGCATATCCGGTTTAGCGATTCTGCTTTTCCTGACCATTCACGTTTGGGATACCGCCAACGCCCATTTTGCACCCAATGTGTATCAATGGTCGGTTGACGTATTCAAATGGCCCCCGGTGGCAATTGGTGAAATCCCGTTGATGGCGGCCGTTTTGTACCATGCATTTAACGGCATCCGAATTTCGATTTTGGATTACAAACCAGAATTGTGGAAACATCAAAAGAAAAGCACTCAGATTACTTGGGGATTGTTTCTTATCATTTTTGTTCCCATTGGTATCTACATGGCATATGAAATGGTTCACTATTGGCAAGAGTTAGGCGACGCCTGGATGAAATTCCCCCGGCTGAGTGATTATTAGAAGGATGGCATAACATGACAACAACTTCACCTGACATCACCGGCATCACACGCCGCAAAGTGCAAGTGCAAAACAACTTTGAACGCAGAGCCTTCCTGTTCATGCGCGTCTCCGGGATTGCGCTGCTTTTTCTGGCAGTCGGTCACATGATGATCCAGCACGTTCTCAACAGTTCTACCAATCTCAGCATTATATTTGTAGCCGAGCAATGGAACTCTTGGGGCTGGAAAGTGTACGACATGCTGCTGCTCGGCTTTGCCTATTTACATGGCATGAATGGTTTTCGCAATGTGCTAGAAGATTACATTCACAATCGCAGCGCAATCAAGATTATTAACATTTTCCTGGCAGTTTTTGCCGTTATTACTATTATTTGGGCTGGTTATGCCATTGCCGCTTTTAATCCTGAAGCTGCAATCCAGGCAGTCGGGGGCTAAGGAGCGAAGATATGGCAAACGTAAAAGTTCATGAATTCGATGCAGTGATTGTGGGTGCTGGCGGGGCTGGTTTGATGGCCGCCCTTTATGCTGGTGAAACCGCGAATGTCGCTGTACTCTCAAAATTATATCCCACCCGCTCTCATACTGGGGCAGCGCAGGGTGGCGTTGGTGCGGCCTTAGCCAATATGGAAGAAGACAGTTGGGAATGGCACGCCTATGACACGGTTAAAGGCTCTGATTACCTGGCTGACCAAGATGCTGTGGATGTGCTTTGTAAAGAAGCTATTCCTACTATTATTGAACTGGAACATATGGGGCTGCCGTTTGACCGATTCCCCAATGGAAAAATTTCCCAGCGCCGTTTTGGTGGACACACCAACAAAGATACGGGCAAACCCGTGATGCGTGCCTGCCACGCTGCTGACCGTACTGGTCACATGATTTTGCAAACGCTTTACCAACAGTGCATCAAGAAGAAAGTCAACTTTTTTGACGAATATCATGTTGTTGATTTGATTCGGGTGGATGACACGGTGCGGGGTGTCGTGGCTATCGAAATTGCTACGGGCGAGTTCCACATTTTCCGCAGCAAGGCGGTTATGTTTGCCACAGGCGGCTGGGGTCGCTGCTGGCAAGTAACTTCTAATGCCCACTCTTTGACGGGTGATGGGGCTGCTATTTGCTTGCGGCGAGGAATTCCGTTAGAGGATATGGAGTTCTTCCAATTCCATCCCACGGGCATCTTCAAACTGGGTATTCTGATAACAGAAGGGGTACGTGGTGAAGGTGGTGTGTTAATCAATGGTAAGGGCGAGCGTTTTATGGAAACGTATGCACCTAATATCAAGGATTTGGCGAGTCGTGATGTGGTGAGCCGTGCTATTTACCTGGAGGTGAAGGCAGGGCGTGGTGTCAATGGTAAAAACTATGTCCACCTGGATATTACACCTGAAACCGTCAATTATTATTACGAAAAAGATGGTGAAGATCGCCGCATTGACCGTGAATACATTGAGGCAAAATTGCCGGATATTGCGGACTTTACGCGCACTTATTTGGGTGTAGACCCGGTGACGGAACCGATGCCGGTGCAGCCCACCGCCCATTATGCGATGGGTGGCATTCCGACGGATGCTGATGGCAGGGTGCTGTTGGATGCGCAGAATAAGGTGCTGCCGGGAATGTATGCGGCGGGTGAAGCGGCTTGTGTTTCGGTGCATGGTGCAAATCGGCTGGGTACAAACTCGCTGACTGACCTGGTTGTCTTTGGGCGGCTGGCAGGCCAGGATATGGCTAAGTATTGCCAGGATGCAGAGTTATTGCCCTTACCGGAAGGCGCGGCTGATGAGGTGATGGCGGCGTTTGACCGTCTCCTAAACAGCAGTGGCGGCGTGAAGATGGTTGATGTGCGCAGCAAGATGCAAAAGTCTATGACGGAAGGCGTGAGCGTTTTCCGCACGGATGAAACGATTAGCACGACTTTGGCAGAGTTGAAGGCGCTGCGCGAGGAATATCAACAAGTTGAGATTCAGGATAAGGGCAAGATTTTCAACAGTGATTTGTTGGAGGCGTGGGAGTTGGGTTGTTTGCTGGAATTGGCTGAGGTAACGGCCGTTTCTGCTGCTGCCCGTCCTGAAAGCCGTGGTGCTCATGCCCGTGATGATTTTCCAGAGCGCAATGATGATGAATGGCTAAAACATACCTTGTGTCACAAAACAGGTGAAGGTGAGTATGAACTTGACTACAAACCGGTGACATTAGGTCGTTATGAACCCAAACCTCGGGTTTACTAAATTCAGTGTTCAGTTTACAGTGTTCAGTTTACAGGTTTGCTGCTGAACACTGATTACTGTTCACTGTTTACTGATACTAGGAGACAGTCATGCAAGTAAATTTACGCATCCGTCGTTTTAATCCCGAGAAAGATAGCAAAGCGTATTGGGGCGAGTTCAATCTCAATGATGTTGATCCGACTGACACGGTTTTGGACGTATTAAACCGGGTGAAATGGGAGATTGATGGCACGTTATCCCTGCGCCGTTCTTGTGCGCATGGTGTTTGTGGTTCTGATGCTTTGCGCATCAATGGCAGCAATGCCCTGGCCTGTAAAACCCTGGTGAAACGGTTGGGCAGTGGTGATTCCGTCAAAATCCAGGTGGAACCGATTCTGGGGCTGCCTGTCATCAAAGATTTGATTGTGGATATGGAACCGTTTATGGCTCACTATCGGGAAGTGCTGCCTTACTTTATCAACGATTCTGAGCCACCGGAAAACGGCCGTGAACGGCTGCAATCGCAAGAAGATCGTATGCGTTTTGACGATACCACCAAGTGTATTCTCTGCGCGTGCTGCACTTCTTCTTGTCCCAGTTTTTGGGCCAATGGGCAGTATGTGGGGCCTGCGGCTATTGTCCAGGCACATCGTTTTATCTTTGACAGCCGCGACGAAGGTGCTGAAGAGCGTCTGGCGGTTGTGGGCGATGCCTTTGGTGTGTGGCGCTGCCGCACGAATTTCAACTGTACCAGCGCTTGTCCACGTGATATTGAAGTGACAGAAGCGATTGCGCAGGTGAAAAAGGTTTTAACAACTGGCGAAATCTAAACGGCCGTTGTCCAACACATAATCGAAAAAGCCAATGTCCCGTGTGGAAACATTGGCTTTTTCTTTTCAAGGAGAAACTCATGCTTTCCACTCGTTTCACGACAGCGCTCAGTGTGGCGACGGAATTACACGTCTATCAAGAACGGAAGGGCAAAGAGGAGCCTTATGTGGCACATTTATTAGGTGTGACCAGTCTGGTGTTGGAAAATGGGGGAACAGAAGATGAAGCTATCGCCGCCCTGCTGCATGATACGCTGGAAGACCAGGGATACCGTTTTGCCGGGGGAGCAGATGCGCTGCGAGCTTATATCCAAGACCGTTTTGGGCAACGGGTGCTAGAGATTGTGGAAGCCTGTACGGATGCAGATGTGCAGCCAAAACCGCCCTGGAAAGAACGCAAAGTCGACTATCTTGAACATTTGAAAACGGCTGATGCTTCGGTGCTGTTGGTTTCTTGCGCGGATAAATTGCATAACGGCCGTTCTATCCTGCAAGATTATCGCCAAATTGGGGAGGCGTTATGGTCTCGTTTCAGAGGCGGTAAGGAAGGCACCCTGTGGTATTACCGTTCCCTGGTCAATGCGTTTCTTGAGAACCCGGAGTCCCCTCCTTACCTCGCTGCCGAATTAGAAAGAACGATCACAGAAATTGAACGGTTAGCCACCTAATAAGGCTTTAAAGATTGTTCAAAGGAAACAATACACGATATCCTAAAGAGCCATTCAAAAAATAAGGAGTTTACATGAAACACATCAAATACCTGTTCGTTTTTTCAATCGTTTTAATGGTGCTGGCTGGCTGCCAGAAAGTGTCGGATACCCGTACCGAATTTTGCGATTCGCTGCGTGGTGTGGGCGCAGATGCCGTGGCATTCAAAGAGGCCAAGGTTACAGAACCTGTAGATGAATTCAGAACAAAGGTGGAGGCTTTACAGCAAAAGAAAACAAACCTGGAGCGGTTGGCAAGAATTACGTCCATTGACGGGCTGGATAAGGTAGTTGCCGCTATTGATGCCGTCGCTCAAACTGCGACCGAGATTTCGGGCAATACGCTAGGGCCAGCCGTTGAGAAAGTCAACACAGCCGGTGCCAATTTGGAAAGCGCCTATCTGGAACTAAACGACGCCGTTTGCGCGGCAAAATAAGTCAATCAAGACCTCCAAGGGTGGCGGTAGCAAACATCGACAAAACCTCGGAGGTCTCAAAACGAGAACACGCTCATGAATAGAAAAAGAAAGGTGATTGTTTTAAGCAGCTTATTGCTCGCATTCATCAAGGTGTGGGGGCTAATTCGCTACACGCAATGGCGTAAACAAACCGTCGAAAAACTGCGCATGGGTGGAAAAATGGCAGCAACGGCCGTTGGCATTGTCGAGTATGCCCAAGCAGGCGAAGGGCCAACGGTGCTGCTCTGTCACGGCGGGCCAGGCGGGTATGACCAGGGGTATCTGATTACCCCGCTGACACGGGTCGGGTTCAGTACAGTAACGCCTTCTCGCCCCGGTTATTTGGGCACACCTTTGTCTAGCGGAGAGCGCATTGAGGAACAAGCGGACGCGATGGTAGCGCTGATGGATAGGCTTGGTGTGGAGAAAACGGCCGTTATCGGTGCGTCAGCCGGTGGCCCTGTTGCGCTGCAAATGGCGCTGCGCCATCCTGAGCGGGTGTGGGCATTGGTCATGGAAGCAGGCGTTTCGCAGGAGTATCACCCCAATGAAGAAGCTGCCAACTCGCCCTTGGGCAAAATTTTTCTGTCCAGCTTCGGTGCCTGGTTTATTGATATTTTCATGTGGCTGCTTGACTGGTTCGTGGAATCCTTCCCGGCTCAAGCGGCTGCCCTCCTGATCAACACAGAAAGCAATCTCCCGCCAGAAAAAGTCAAGAGCAAAGTGGAACAGATCATGGCCGATCCGGTGCAAACCGAGCAATTTAAGCAGCTCATTAAATCCACCTTGCCATTAACCCATCGCACCAGCGGCCTACAAAACGATCTGCTGCAATTGGCACACATTCCCCGCTATCCACTTGAAAAAATCGAGATACCCACGCTGGTTATCCACGGCCGTTTTGATGCCGATGTGCCTTACCGCCAGGCTGAATTCACCGCCAACACCATCCCCAATGCCGAACTGATCACACTGGAAACCAGCGGCCATCTCATCTGGCTGGGCGATGAATGGCGCACTGTTGAGCCACGTTTGGTCAAGTTCCTGAAAGACAATGTGCCACAGTAAGGAGTAAATGATGCCTGAAAAAATCAAAGAGGTATCACCCCCAACCGGTCTAAATCGCTTGCTGTTTCGCCTGCCCATCTGGCTGTACAAGCTCCATCTCGGCTGGCTGCTGGGCGGCCGTTTTCTGCTGCTCAACCACATCGGGCGCAAAAGCGGAGAGCCGCGCCAGGTTGTGTTAGAAGTTTCCGGTCATGATGAAGCGACGGGTACTTATTACGTGGCTTCGGGATTTGGCCCCAAGGCACAGTGGTTTCAGAATTTGCAGCAGACAACGGCCGTTTCCATTCAAGTGGGTCGCAAAAAGATGCCAGTGACGGCGCGTATCTTGCCCCCGGAAGAATCGGGGCAAACGATGGTGGCCTACGCCCACAACCATCCCAAAGCTGCCAAAAACCTGATGAAATTTTGCGGCTATCAGGTCGATGGCTCAGATGAGGATTATTTTGTGATGGGGTCGGAGCATATTCCGTTTGTGGCGTTTGAGCAGAGGGATGAGGGATGAAGGATGAAGGATGTAATGGGGAAACGGCCGTTTCTACTCTCAGGACTCCTAGGCATAGCTGTGATACTCGTCAGTCTACTCAGCCTGATTGTGTTTCCGCGAACGTCACCAGGGCAAATCGAAGGGATTCGCTCGCCGATTATCGCTTTTGAATTTGCGCAAACGGTCGAGGAAATCAACACGTTGTTTGGGTCAGCCGGTTCCCCAGAACGCGCCGACATGGTGCGCCAGATGAATCAAGGCAACTCCCTCGATTATGTGTACATGCTGCTTTACAGCGGCTTTTTATTCAGTTTTTCATGGACTGCTGCCAAACAATCGGGACAAAAGTGGCTCTATCTCGGCACTGTTTTGGCCGTTCTGGCGCTGCTTGGGGACGCTTTGGAGAATGTGCAACTGCTCACCATCACGGCTAATATACACAGCGGAGATTTTGTGGAAGCGTTAAAGCGGCTGCATTGGTTGACGTGGTTGAAATGGGGCAGTTTGGCCGTGTATTTTTTGCTGATGGCAGGCTGGTTTTGGGGAAACGGCCGTTACGCCAAATTCATCGCTATCACCGGCATCCTCACCTTCCTGCTCGGTCTCGCCTCTTTCATGCAGCGCGGAGCCACCACCGAACCGTTCACCCTGGCTGTCGCCCTCATGTTCCTGCTCATGATCATCTTCTGCTTCACCACAAAAACAGAAATCAGTGTGCTTCCCGAATCGCTTGACGTTGTTTGAGGCGATAATGATTGTTTAGCTGCAATATCTGGATGGTCACACGCCCAACGGCCGTTTTCGCTTTAATTTCAACGCCTTGAAACAAAAAATGATCATCCCATTCATCTTTTCGTGGATTGAACAACCGCACAAGTTCATTTGTTTCTGGATCAATCGACGCAATATTAGGCCCCTTCTGTTTGTTGCAGTCCAGGCAAGCTAACGCCAAATTATCAGAGATAGTTTTGCCGCCATGTTGCTCGGCAATGATATGATCCATTTCATGGGGGAAAAACACATCATCTTGATGAACAAGACAATACTCACATAATCCATCAGCACGTTCGTTTACAATTTGACGCAATTCAACGGAAATATAAGTGCGGCTCATGCTACTCAAGTTGGCGTTTGGCTTGTGCTTTGAGAAGGGTCATCAGATGGTTCATATTTTGATATTCATC
>JACSSI010000217.1 GCA_014879345.1 Anaerolineae bacterium
AACCAGTACTATAACCACGGTTTTTGATAATAGTGGACATGTTTCTGGTAATGATGGCTGCAACAGCTACAGTGGAACTTACACCACCAGCGGCAACAGTATGACCATCACGCTAAGCGGGATTTCAACCGGTATGCTTTGTGGTGATCCTATCGATTCACAGGCACAAGCATTCTTGGAAGTTCTGGCATCAGCAACCTCTTACAGTGCATCTGGTGGACAGTTAACGATTAACGGCCTCAATGGCACCCTGAATTACACTGGGGCACAACCTAAATAGTCGTTCGTTCATAAGTCTGTAGTGATGGCGTTCGTCATCATGACCACGAAAGTGGTTGCTGCAAACCCAAAAGGCTAGCTAACTATAAAAAAAGCCCACTTGTTAACTCAAGTGGGCTTTTTTTATTGCCTATGTTGCAAGATTATGTAAGGTTATGATATAACATTGAACATTGGTTTTACGTCAACTAAACTTGCCAAAGTTAACAATGCTCATTTTGCATCAGGAGGAACCACATGTCTAAAAAAGCCTATGATATTCTCCTCATTATTTTGATAATCGCCGCTGTTATCGTGGCAGTTCTTTTTGCCATGTCACTATTTAATTACTTCTCTAGTTCAAGTCCAGAACCGACTCCCGTTCCGCCAATTCAACAAGACCCGTGGGCACGGATTCAGGAATCAGGCAAAATCGTTGTAGGCACGTCGGCAGATTATCCGCCTTTTGCTTTTTATAATGATGCCTATCAATTAGATGGGTTTGATGTTGCCTTGATGCGCGCAATCGGCCAACAAATGGGGGTGCAAGTTGAGTTTAGGGATATGGCGTTTGAGGGGCTTAATGGCGCTTTGCAATTAGGCCAGATTGACAGTGCGATTGCTGCAATTTCAAGAACGCCAGCACGAGAACAGGTTGTCGATTTCTCCAATGTCTACTACGTCAGTTCAGATGCCACGATTGCGAATCAAAACTCTTCTATTGTGACAATTTCTACTGTTTCTGAAATGGCCGGATATCGTGTGGGGGTGCAGCGTGGTACGGTTTATGAAAGATGGCTGCAAACGTCACTGGTTGACACGGGTTTGATGCCAGCCAGTAATCTGCATACTTACCAATTAGCGGATCAAATTGTGCGGGATGTGCGCGAGGGTCGTATTGATTTGGGGGTTTTGGATTTACTGCCTGCGCAAACGGCCGTTTCCAGTGGTGGTATCAAAATTGTAGGACAAGGGCTTAACCAGGAACTGTATGCCATTGCCATGCTCAAAGGCGCGGCTACCTTGCAAACTGAACTCAACAACGCCCTCACCCAACTAAGCAACTCCGGCCAACTAAATGCGCTAATCAGCCAATACCTGGGCGTGCCACCAGAACAAATTGTGCCAACACCCACCCCACCTGCTATCACCCCAACACCGCTGCCCACAGCAACGGCCGTTCCCTGCATCAATGGCATGAAATTCGTGGCCGACCTCAACCTCAACGACAACAACATGCAAAATCCGCCTGTCATTCCCCCAGGACAACCCTTCACCAAAGGGTGGCGCATCCAAAACACCGGTACCTGCGCCTGGAACCAAAGCTACAGACTCGTCTTCGCCAGTGGCAACAATCCCCAGGCACAAATGGGCGGTCAACCCACCCCCATCGTAGGTACTGTAGCGCCCGGACAACAATATGATATTTATGTCAACTTTGTAGCACCCATACAGCCCGGCACTTACCAGAGTTTCTGGACAATGAGCGACCCACAAAACACAACCTTTGGCGACAGAATCTGGGTGGGTATCACCGTACCCGCACCGGCAACAGCCACGCCAGCCGCTACCCAAACCCCCAATCCCAGCATCGCCTTCAGCGTCAGTCAAACGCAAATCAACGAAGGCGAATGCGTCACCTTCACCTGGAACGTCACTGGCGCCAGTGCTGTCTACTTCTATCGGCAAGGCACATCATGGCAATCTAATCCCGTGCCGCCAAGTGGCAGCCAAAGCGATTGTCCCTCAAGCACCACCACCTATGAACTGCTTGTTGTTTGGCCGAATGGCACTCAGGAGATCAGGCAAATTACCGTTAACGTGCGAGAATCACCCAACGCACCCAATATTGCCCAGTTTGTGATCACCCCGGCTACCCAAATTCAATTAGGCCAATGTGTGCAGATTAATTGGTGGGTCGATGGCACCATCAGCTCTATTCAAATCACCCGCGACAGCACCGTTATCTGGAACGACGCGCCAATTGCAGGCAATATGCAAGATTGTCCGCAAAACGCAGGACAAGTAACGTATGGCATCACCGCCAGCGGCCCTGGTGGCACGAGCCGGCAGCAGCAGATCATCACCGTGACACAGCCTCAGCCGCCAACTGCCACACCGCAACCTAACACGCCAACGGCCGTTCCCGTCACCCCCACCGCCCTGCCCCCCATCATCTACTCTTTTACTGTGCAGCCAGGGCAAATCGAAGCAGGCCAATGTGTAACTGGTAACTGGAGTATTGGCGGCAGTGCTAACCAGGCGCGGATTTTACGTAACGGACAAGTCATTCTGGAAAACGCGCCCTTCACGGGCAGCGGCACCGATTGCCTCAACGAAGCTGGCACGTACGTTTATCGTCTGGAGGCCAGAAGCGCACAAGGTGGGCAAACGGCCGAAGAGCGCACCGTCGTTGTGAGCAGCGCTCCTGTCCAGCCAACCAATTCGCCAGTTCCCCCTCTTGCCAATACCAATTGGGCGCTGCAATCTTACAATGACGGCTCAGGGGCGATGGTTGCCCTGATTCCAGGCACACAAATCACGGCTAACTTTACCGCTGATCAAATCAATGGCAACGGAGGCTGTAATACCTATAACGGCCGTTACACCACCAACAGCAGCGGCGGCCTCACCATCAGCGATTTAGCCGTCGGGTTAGTTGCCTGCAATGAACCAGCCGGAGTCATGGAACAGGAAAACAGCTATGCCAATTTGCTGAGACAGACTGCCAGATACCAAATTTCTGGCACGCAGATGACAATGCTGGATGCCAACGGCCGGACATTGCTGCAATTTGAAAGCGCGTTAACCATTCAGCCCACAACAAATTAAGTAGCCACCTTCAAGATTGGACCAATCTTTGAGATTGGTCCAATCTCTGGCAAACACTACACCATCAACGCTATAAACCGTTCCATGTAATAAGCCGACGTTTGGGCCGAGGGGGAAATACGCGGCAGCACCGACTCAAAACTGTGATCACAGCCAGGCAGCGGTATGTAAACAGAAGGCACATCATGCTGGCGCAAGGCGACCAGCAGCCGCTCCACCTCCCGATAGCTGACCAGCAAATCATGCGTGCCATGAATCAACAGCGTTGGCGGACACTCAGCATCGACGTAGGTGATGGGAGAAATAAGGCGGTACATTTCAGGCGCATCTAGCACTGAACCGCCAACCAGACCCGCTATGCCATGCGCCAACGTATGTTCATGCCCCGCCCGTTCTTGCAAACTTTGCCCCATTTGCCCCTTCAACAACACAGTAAACCGCGCTTCCACGTCATCATGCAGCGCCGCCATATCAGGTGGGCCATAGTATGAAATGACGGCACGCACGGCAGTATCCACAGGTGAGCCATCGGGCTGCAAACCAGGATAGTTACCCGTGTAGGCCGCCAGTAAAGACAAATGTCCCCCCGCCGACTGCCCCGCCAATACAACCCGCTCCGGGTTAATTTGATACCGTTCCGCATTGGTTTTGAGCCAGATAATGGCGCGTTTTACGTCCATAGCCATGCCTGGCACCGAGGTTTTGGGATTCAGGGTATAGTCAATGTCCATGATGAGATGACCCTGGGCTGAGAGCTGGCGGAAGTAGGGAAATTTACCGATGTTGCGTTTGCCGTATGCCCAGCCGCCGCCATGAACATAAATCAGTGCCAGACCGCTGCGGGCTACATGGTCGGGCGGGTGCATGATGTCGGCAAAAAGGCGCACATCGTCGGGCGTATCTGGATTGCTGCCATATTCCACATCCCATTCGATGAGACCATGCGGCGCCTGTTTGAAGAGGGGCTGCCAGCGCCGTGTCGACAGGTTAGCCTGGATTTCAGCGGGAATCCGAGCCTGCCAGTCCAGACCAAAGGCTTCGGTGAAGTCGTTTTCCTGAGGGGTGGTAACGTCGGTGAAATGTTTGAGGGAAACGGCCGTTCCCATTCCCCCGAGCAGCAGCAGCACCCAATCCCGCCGTTTCAAACCCATCAGCACCACAAACGTGTGCCAACCAACCAGCACCGGTGATAAAGCATCAGCCAACAATTTGGGCAGCCACAGCAAAAAATGCAGCGGCCCACTGCGCGGATTCAACAAGATTGTGTGGGCAATGACGGCAATCACCAGAATAAAAAGACGCATAACTATTCCTAGAAGATAGAGTGTAGAGATAGAGATAGAGGAAGGTGCGCTTTTCCTCTATCTCTATCTCTACACTCTATCTCTCTGGCAGGGGCTGGCTTTTGATAAATGCTGCTACCAAATCAGCGGTGCGGTCTGCGTTCGGGGTGCCATCAGGCTGTGTGGTGCGCTGGTCGAAATAATCACCACGCCCGGTATGCACCATCGGGCCAGGATCAACCACGGTAATGCGACCGTCTGCTTTGGCCTGGTTCCATTCGGAATAGCGCACGATTTTCCAACGGCCGGGATAGAGCATGTCGGTGATTTTGGGGAACTTGTCTTTGGCGCTTTGCAGGTGGTAGAGCCGCTCCACAGAGGCTATGCCGGGATCATCGGTGATAACACCGCCAATCGAGGCCACGTAAACAGGAGCATCCAGCGCCTGATGCAGATAAGGCACCACGCCTACGGCAATCTGACCGCCGCCACTCCAGCCCATGACGGTGATAGGCTTGCCGCTGCCAATATCGTAGCCATGTTCGAGCAGGCTTAAAGCGATTTCACGGGCAACACCCACGTTATAAATCGGGCCATACCGCCGGTCGCCGGAGACGCCTACCTGCAAGACGTTGCGGATGAAAATCAAGGCCACCAGCAGGCTGCCCTTGCCGCGCATTCGGCTGTTGTGAATCCGCGTCCACAACCAGCCTAACTGGCGTTCGCCGTTCAAGGGATTGTTGCTTACCGAAAAGGGGAAAACGTCATCGACGATGACAGCATCATCTATCCGACTTTGCAGCCGTTCCAGAAAGCCACGCTCCCGCTTGGAAATATCTTCGGCCGATACCCCGCCAACGGCCGTTAAGTAGACCAGATAGTAGCTGCCATTATATTTGGTGACGGTATCCCGTTCAGGCAGCCCCTCAACTGGTTTTTGCGGCGTGATATGCTTGCTCGACCAGCCAGACCACCAGCCCAACGCCTCCAGCGGAGACAACAGCGCCATCACAAACAGTAACAACAAACCCAGGCTCAACAGGCAGAGCAGCGGTTCAATGACGATATTCATTCGGCATCCTCATCTTCCCATGCTTGTGCCGAGGTACGCACGCTTTGCACAAATTCCGTCACAATATCGTGCGTTTCTGCCAGCGCTTTTTTGCCTGAAAAGAGACGCCACAACCACTGCTCAACGGCCGTTATCATCGGAATCCTGACGATCAATTCCAACACAAACCAGCCCAAAACACTGCACAAAATGGCGTCAAACCAGCCAAAACGAAACAGCGCCTGCACAGCCATCAACAAAACCAGGAATATCCAAACGCGCAGAATCATGTAGATGATATTGCCTAAATACGGGAGCAGCACCAAAAAGCCGTAAACCAGCGGCGCATAACTCAAGGAGACCACAATGAAAACGTTACGAAAGGATTGGTACGCATCAAAAACGAGAGCCGCTAACAGCCAAACGGCCGTTGCCCAAATATACACCCCAATCACCAGCAGCGTCGCCGAAAGCATCAGGCTCAAAACAAAACGACGACGACCCACCCGGTTGGCAAACAGCACCACACTCTGCCCAATACTCAGCGAAAGTGTGCTGACAAAGAGAACCGCCAACGCCATCCGTCCCCCGCCATCCTGCGTGAGCACGGCAATGTAAGCGTCGGCATCAAAAGAAAGCACACCTGTGATGATTGCCCACAAGGAAACCAAAAAACCGCTGATGGTTGAGACGTCGATTTGGTACATGGTTAATAATTAATTTTTGAACCTATTAATTGTTGAATGGTTAATGAGTAGGCAAGCAAACGCCATTAACCAGTAATTATTCAACTATTCACCAATTAATTATTCCTCCTCGGCTACGACCAGCCCTGCCCGTCTTGATTCCAAATAGACCAGCGCCACGGCCCCCATGCCCACAAAGGTGACGGCAAAACTAAGCGCCCAGCCAGCAAAAGGAATGGCAAACAGCAGCACCAAAAGGAGCAAACCGAGCAGCAGCGGCCAAATACGACGCCGCGCTTTCGGTACAAAACGGCGCAGCAGCCAGCGACCACCCCAGTAAGCGACAATTACTTTGCTGGCATATGCCACCAGCAAAATGAAAAACCAAAACGCTAAACTCAAGGCAGAAATGGTGATGCCACCCCATGTTAACGCCAGTCCCCAAAAGGTGAGTGCCACCAGACCCAAAGCTATGGAAATGAGCAATACCAACAGCAGCCCCGATCCAAGAAAACCAACGATGTAGAAAACAAGACCCGCGCCAAAGGTAGCAAACGGCCGTTCTCCCACCTTATCCGCCCACCCTTCATTCACGACAGGTAGCCACCAAATCATCAAAATACCAACGACGAGATAACTAACAAACAAGCGGGAATGTTTCAAAATCCAATCGAGCGTGGCATTGGTGGGCGTGTCAGGAATTTCGGTGCCATCTTGCGTGCGCACGCGGAACGAGGTTGAGCGGGTACGCGTATCGACGGTGATGTCAGGTTCCAAAAACGCCACAGATTTGCCCGTCGTTACCTGATTGACGGTGTTCATGATCCATTTTATCACTTCAACCACACCAATGACCGCCACCGTATCCCGTTCACCGCCACCAGCCAGGCGAGCGCCCAGCGTAAGCGCAATCAGGTCACGACCAATGTAGGAATCTTTCTCGATGACCATGCTCACAGCCACCACATACAAGCTACGGCCAATGGATGCACCTTCATGAAGCTGGGCAGAAACGGCCGTTACATAGCCACTGCCCTGCACATCCCCCGTTATCACCACATTCTCGCCCAAAGCAAACAAACTGCCTTCGACAGTGCCGTTGATGGTGATATTTTTGCCTACCACAAACAAATCGCCTTCGATGGTGCCGTTGACCATCACGTCCGTGCCATTCATAATGGCGTCGTTCTCGATGGTTTCGTCTGACGCCACCTTATCGCCAACAAGAATGCCGTCAGCACGAGCCGTTTGGGTAACGCCTAAAAAGATGATGGATAGGAGCAGGATAACGGCCGTTATTCTGCTTAGGTTGTTTCGTTTTTCAATCATGGTTTTCCCTCCAATTTCTCAAAAATCAGTTCGTAGAGATGGCTTTTGCAGATTAATAATTTATTTCGGTAACGCATCACTACCATTTACCCCCACCCTAGCCCTCCCCCAAAAGGAGAGGGGATCGGCCTGGCTCCCTCGCCCCTTTGGGGAGAGGGCTGGGGAGAGGGGATTA
>JACSSI010000218.1 GCA_014879345.1 Anaerolineae bacterium
CTACACCTCTGGGATGCTTCACTTCGTTCAGCATGACAAGCTGTAAACCCCATGAGATCCCAAAGAACCATAATTTTTTAATATTCATGAAGATTGGACCAATCTGAAGAGGCCATGATGACCACTTATCCCCAATTTCCCCCCAACTTCTACTTCGGTTCTGCCACAGCCGCTTACCAAATCGAAGGCGGCTGGAATGCAGACGGCAAAGCTCTTTCCACGTGGGATGTCTTCACTCACAAACCGGGCAAAATCAAAAACGACGACACAGGCGATGTCGCCTGCAACACCTACCACGATTTCCAAACCGACATCGACATCATGGCGCAGCTCAACATGAACGCCTACCGCTTTTCAATCGCCTGGAGCCGCGTCTTGCCGCAGGGCAAAGGTGCAGTCAACGCCAAAGGGCTGGATTATTACAATCGGATCGTCGATGCCCTGTTAGAGAAAAACATCACCCCCTTCATCACCCTGTTCCATTGGGATATGCCCCAGGCACTTTTTGAAGAAAACGGCGGCTTTGTTGGCCGTGACACCGCCTATTACTTCGCCGACTATGCTGAAATCATCGTCAAATCTCTCGGCGACCGTGTGAAACATTGGATCACCCTCAACGAGCCGTGGGAACACGCTTTTTTCGGCTACTTTGTGGGCGAACATGCCCCTGGCGTCAAAAATCCGTGGAAATATTTCAAAGTGGCTCATCATGAACTGCTGGGTCACGGTCTCGCCGTCGAGCGTATTCGCGCCGCTTCTCCCGATGCCGAAGTAGGTATTACGCTCAGTCAATTCCCTATTTATCCCTACGAAGACACGCCGCAGCATCAAAATGCCGCCCATTTCGCCGACTTGTTTATGAACCGGTTTTATTTGGATGGGCTGTATAACGGCCGTTATCCCGACGACCTTTTCAAACGCTTACACCTCTTCCGCCCCAAAATTGAACCGGGTGATATGGAAATTATCTCTGCCAAAACCGATTTTCTCGGCGTCAACTATTACACCCGCCAATATGCGCGGCACATCTGGTATTTACCCTTCTTCAAAGCGTGGGTAGACCGTGAACCGCCGCCCGGCATCTCTCATCCGGTTTTAGGCTCGCAAGCGTTCCCTGAAGGTGTGGGTGAACTGACAAAACGCTACCGCGAAGAATATGGCGATCCTGTCATCTATTTCACGGAAAACGGCACGATAGATCATGATGTGGTTTGGGATGGAAACGGCCGTTTTCATGATCAACATCGCATCCAATACCTGCAACATTACCTGGCAGAAATCGAAAAAGCCATCGCCGCTGGCTCCGATGTGCGCGGCTATTTCATGTGGACGATGGTCGATAATTTTGAGTGGGCACAAGGATATGATTGGCGCATGGGCTTTGTACGTGTTGACCATGAGACCCAACAGCGCACCATTAAAGACAGCGCTTATTGGTATCGGGATATGATTAAACATCAAGAAAGCAGGGAGTAAATAGAAGAGAGATGGCTTAACCGATAACGGCCGTTGCCAGTCAACCTCGTCATCGCAATGCCTGAATTTCGTCAACATGCCGAAAATTCATCCTTCATAATTTCAGGAGAAAAGTATGCCCAAAATCACATTCATCGGCGCAGGCAGCACCGTATTCGCCCAAAACCTGCTCGGCGACATTCTCAGCTTCCCCGAATTGGCAAACGCCACCATCAGCTTGCATGATATTGATGAGACACGCCTGCGCACCACCGAAATCGTCGCGCAGAAAATTGCGGAACGGCTCGAAATCAATCCCACCATCGAAGCCAGCCTTAATCGGCGGCAAGCGCTCGATGGCGCCGATTATGCCATCACCATGATTCAGGTGGCTGGCTACAAACCCGGCACCGTCACCGACTTCGAGATTCCCAAGAAATATGGCCTGCGCCAAACCATCGCCGATACGCTGGGCATTGGCGGCATCATGCGCGGGTTACGCACCATCCCGGTACTGCTCGATATTTCCCGTGACATGGAGGAGCTTTGCCCCGATGTGCTTCACCTGAATTATGTCAACCCAATGGCGATGAACTGCTGGGCGTTAAGCCGCGCCACATCCATCAAAACAGTGGGCTTATGCCACAGTGTACAAGGCACTGCCATGCAGCTTGCGCAAGATATTGGCGTGCCAATGGATGACATCAACTATACCTGTGCGGGCATCAACCACATGGCCTTTTACCTCAAGTTTGAACGGAATGGTGAAGACCTGTACCCGCTCATTCACAAGGTTTTGGAAGAAGATCGGGTACCAGATTGGAATCGGGTGCGCTACGAACTGTTCAAGCGTACCGGCTACTTCATCACCGAATCCAGCGAGCATCTCAGCGAATACGTACCCTGGTTTATCAAACGGGATCGCCCCGACTTGATTGAGCGTTACAACATTCCCCTGGATGAATACATTACCCACTGTGAAGACCAGATTATCAAATGGGAAAAACTGCGTAAAAAACTGGAAGACCCCAAACGCAAACTGCGTGTAAACCCCAGTGACGAGTATGGCTCTCTCATCATCCACAGCGTGGAAACGGGTACGCCGCGTGTTATTTACGGCAACGTTGCCAATCACGGCCTCATCGACAATTTGCCGCAAGGCTGCTGTGTGGAAGTGCCCTGTCTGGTTGACAAGAATGGGGTTCAGCCAACGGCCGTTGGCGCATTACCACCCCACCTCGCCGCCCTGATGCAAACCAATATCAACGTGCAAGCACTTACGGTGGAAGCAGCACTCACGAGCAACCGGGAACACATCTACCACGCCGCCATGCTCGACCCTCACACGGCCGCTGAACTAGCCCTGGAGCAAATCTGGGCGCTGGTGGATGATTTGATTGAAGCGCATGGTGAGTGGCTGCCAACATACAGCTAAATAACCCAAGTTGATACCGCCGAAATAAAACTCACAAAATTTGTAACTACGAAGTCTCTCGAGGTGCGACGCACTTAAAAAAAAGTGCGTCGCACCTTAGTTACCACACATAGGAGAAGTAAATGGCAAGCATCGTCACCAAGACAAGAGCGTTTCTCAATAAAAGTGGTGAACCAGGGCAGATAAACAACAAAGCCAAATTGTTTTTGGCGCTGCCCATGATGCCCGCCGCTTTGAGCAACACGCTCATCCACAATGCCTACATTAAATTTTATACCGATATGGTGGGGCTGGATGTGAAGTATGTGGGCATTCTCTATTTGGTCTTTGGTATTTGGAATGCCATCAACGATCCTGCATTGGGTGTCTTTATTGATCGTTTCAAGTTCAGGAAAAACCGAGGCAAGTATGTCTATCTGATGCGGGTGACAGCGCCTATAGCGGTACTCTCCTCGCTTGCGATGATTTTTGCCCAGCCCTCGTGGCAAGATTGGGTAATCTTTGCCTTTATGCTGATGTTGTTGTTTGTGTATGATACGGCCGCAACCGCTTACAGCATTGCTTATGCCGCTTATGTGTATGTGGCGGCTCCTACCAACAAAGAGCGCGTTGATGTTTCTGTGGTGCAGACTTATGTGGGGCATATCGGTGGGTTTTTCGGCACAATTGTGCCCACCCTGCTGCTGGTTGGCGAGTCCAATCGGCCGTTAACAACTGTGCTGCTCAGTGGTGTGCTGATGGTTAATGCGCTCCTCTATTTTGTTGCTTTGAAGCCATTGCAAGATAAAGAGGAGATGTATCGAGATGATTTTGAATCAGAAGAGGGCGCGTTTGGCAAACAGTTAAGAAGCGATGCCCGCAATGCGCTGACTTCTCGTGCCTTTATTACTTACATTTTGTATCAATTTTTTGCCCGCGGGCCGATGGTTATTTATTTCACGCCTTTTCTTTATATGATGGACTATGTGCTGCGCTTAAATGGCGGTCAGGCGACGGTGGTTGATGTGGTTCCGGGTTTAATCATGTTTGCTTGTGCGCCGTTTATTGGCCGAGCCAGCAAACGATTTGGCATCAAGAAGGTGGCTGTTTATTCAGCACCGTTTTTGGCATTCGCTTTTTTGAGCCTGTTTTTGGTGCAAAATATGGTGCAGGCGTTAGTGGTGTACACGGCCGTTATTGTTTTCGCTGCGTTTGGTTCCATCATTCATGTGCCGATGATGGCTGCGATTGTAGATGAGGATGAGCAGCGCACAGGAGTGCGTAAGGCTGGTTTGTTTACCGGCCTAAACGCCTTGCTCACCATTCCCGTAGGCGGCATGCACACGGTAATCTTTACCACTATTTTAGGCGCGTTTACCTTTGTCAGCGGGTTAGAGGTGCAAAACGATTTGGCGGTGCAAGGCATCCGCATTGGTGCCAGCGTAATCCCGTTTATTTCGGTCTTGGTTGGCATCATCCCCATGATGCTGTCACCCATTACATTTAAAAGAGAGCAGGAATTGTCAGTTTTCTCAGAGCAGCAGCACCGCAGGCAAACTGAAGTATAATCAAAATCGTGTTAGTTTTTGATGTTTTATAAGAACCTGGCTGAAGTTAGCCAGGCTGTTACAAACTTTTGTATTTTAGTTTCGAGATGATCAATCATGAGGGTGTATGAAACCAATTAATATGTTGCAACCAAATCGGAAAATTACAGGCATGTCGGCGATTTTGCTGCCCTTTACGGATGCGGGTGAGGTTGACTGGCCTGGATTAGAAGCGCACGTAGCCAGAACGGCCGTTGCCAATCTCATCCCCGCCGTCAACATGGACACTGGCTACGCCAATCTCATCGACGAAGACACCCGCCAGGAAGTGCTGCGCCGCACCCAGGCCATCATGGACGGCAAGATGTTTGTCGCTGGCGCATTTGTGGCCGACCAGCCAGGCGCTGCGTTCAATTTGGCGGCGTATGCTCAACAAATCGAGCAAATTCAAGCACATGGCGGCACGCCTATCATCTTTCAATCTTTTGGACTGACAGGTGGTGTGAAACGAGGGCTGAGCCTGTCGAAGCCCGGACTTCGACAGGCTCAGTCCTCGTCTCAAATTGATGTCGTGGTGGCTGCTTACGAGCAAATTGCGGCAGAATGTGATCAGTTTATCGCCTTTGAGTTGGGCAACATGTTTGCGCCGTTTGGCGCGATTTATGACCTGGATGCCTATGCTGGCCTGATGGCAATTCCCAACTGCATCGGCGCAAAACATTCTTCGTTAAGGCGCGAACTGGAATGGCAGCGGCTGCAACTGCGGGATGTCCAGCGTCCTGATTTTATGGTGCTGACGGGCAATGACCTTGCCATCGACATGGTAATGTATGGCTCGGATTATCTGCTAGGACTAAGCACCTTCGCGCCAGATTTGTTCGCCAAAAGGGATGCGTATTGGCAAGCTGGCGATCCTGCCTTTTACGAACTGAACGACATCTTGCAATACCTCGGCTTTTTCGCTTTCCGTGCGCCTGTGCCTGCGTATAAACACAGCGCGGCGCAGTTCCTCAAACTGCGCGGCTGGATCGACTGTGACCACCCGCATCCCCAAGCCCACACCCGCCCAGATAGTGATGTAGCAATCTTGCAAGAAATTCTGACCAAGCTGGAGCAAATCTGAAAAAGAACCACAGATTAAGAAAAATATGACTTACAAGCGAATTGCACAATTGAAAACGGCCGTTTCCTTCCAAGACTATCTCGCTCAAATCGGCGTTGATCTGCCGTTTGACGAAGCGATGATAACGGGAGATACGGCTCCCCTGGCACAACCGTATGCACTGGATGGCTTCACCATCGGCAACCGCTTTTGCGTGCAGCCGATGGAAGGCTGGGATGGCACAGCCGACGGCTTCCCTACAGAATTGACGACGCGGCGCTGGCAGCGCTTTGGCCTCAGCGGCGGCAAGCTGATTTGGGGCGGCGAAGCAGTGGCGGTGCAGCATGACGGTCGCGCCAATCCCAACCAACTGCTGATGAACGAGAATACGCTGGCAGCATTGGCAGCCCTGCGGTCTGAGTTGGTGACGGCGCATGAAAGGGGAAACGGCCGTTCTGACGACCTGTTCATCGGCTTGCAACTGACTCACTCAGGCCGTTTTGCCCGTCCCGATGCTGATCACAAACTCAAGCCACGCATCCTCTACCGCCATCCCTACCTCGACAAAAAATTCGGCATCTCTGCCGATTATCCCCTGCTGACTGACGACGAAATCGGTGAGATTATCGCCAACATGGTGCAGGCGGCGGTGTGGGCGCAGCAAATCGGCTTCCACTTTGTCGATGTGAAGCATTGTCACGGCTACCTGGGACATGAATTTTTGACGGCGTATGACCGCCCTGGAAAATATGGCGGCAGCTTTGAGAATCGCACCCGCTTTTTGCGAGAAGTGGTGGCTGGTATTCGCCAACACGCCCCCGGCTTAGCGATTGGCGTGCGCTTGAGCGCCTTTGACTGGGGGCCGTTTGAAAAAGATGAGATGGGGGTGGGGGAAACGGCCGTTTCCGGCAGTTATCCCCATGCGTTTGGCGGCGACGAGACGGGAACTGGCATCGACCTGCGCGAACCCATCGCTTTCTTAAAATTATTGCAAGAACTGGATATCAAACTGGTTAACCTGACAGCGGGCAGCCCCTACTACGTACCCCACATCCAACGCCCGGCACTCTTCCCGCCGTCCGATGGCTACCTGCCGCCAGAAGACCCGCTGGCAGGGGTGGCGCGGCAAATCGCCATCACCGCCGAACTTAAAAAGCAGTTCCCCGATCTGGCGATTGTGGGTACAGGTTACAGCTATTTACAGGAGTGGCTGCCCCATGTGGCGCAGGCCGTCGTTCGCCAGGGCATGGCTGATTTCGTTGGCCTGGGGCGCATGATCTTGTCTTATCCTGAGTTACCCGCCGACGTGCTAACGGGCAAGGAAATGCAGCGCAAGCTCTTCTGCCGCACCTTCAGCGACTGTACCACCGCCCCGCGCAACGGCCTCGTTTCCGGCTGCTATCCGCTGGACGAGTTTTACAAGCACATGCCGGAAGCTGCGCAGTTGAAAGAGGCGAAGAGCGGGTGAAAGCGATGACACAGAGATTCACAGAGAAGGCACAGAGATACACGGAGAAAAAAGAGAAAATCTCTGTGGTTCTCCGTGTATCCTCTGTGTGCCTCTGTGTTCCTGCTTTTCCGGAGTAAACATGACTGAGATTCTGTATGTTTCCGATGGTTTTTTTCACCCACCACGACAGGCGCGGCAGATTGTGCGGGATGTGGTAACGGCCGTTCCCGGCATCCAAATCACGCAAGTCAAAACGCTTAACCATCTGCTCAAACTGGATATGACCCGCTTCAAGGCGCTTGTGCTGTATGTGCATCACAAGCACATCGCCCTGGACACACTGGCGGCGTTGGAACAGTTTGTGCAAAAGGGCGGCGGTCTGCTGGCGATTCATTCTGCAACTGCTTCGTTTAAAGAACAGCCGCGCTATGCTGAACTGGTCGGCGGCCGTTTTACCGGGCATGGCCCCGTCGAACCGATCACTATTCGGCCAGCCGCCGCGAACGATGAGATTTTTGGCGAGATTGGCGCGTTTACAGTGACCGATGAGCTTTATTTGCATGAGTTGCAGCCC
>JACSSI010000219.1 GCA_014879345.1 Anaerolineae bacterium
GCGCGTGGAATCGTTGCAGGCGGGGGATCGATTTGTGCAGATGCATCAACTGCAAATGAACCCTGACACACCATTGGGCGCGTATCAAGTGCAGTTGGGTTTGTATGGGCCAGATACGCTGGTGCGCTTGCCTATTCAGCTAGAAAATCTCACCGATTCACCCGACCGCATTTTGATTGGGCAGGTTGAGGTGGTGGAATGAGCGTACGTACTGCCTACGGCCGTTTTGCGTAAAGCCTACGCGCCCGCAACTAATTTCGTCTGGGTGACAGGGCATGGTTATAATCCTGTCGATTTTGGGCGGCATCTGAGTTCTGCTTTTGCGTAAACAGCCCCAAACGAGCAATTTAACGATCTGATATGCGTGTAAATAAGGAACAAAAACTGGGCAGACACCTGCCTGATGTACGCTGGCTGCTGCTAGGATTGATTTTGGCAACGGCCGTTTTGCTGTTCCTGAATCTCCCTCAACCCTGGCCGCAGTTGGCCGCATTTACCCTCATTGCCTTGTGGTCGCTGTTGTCATGGTCACATCTGCTGGCTGGCGACTGGTTTGAGCGGCTGCTGTTTGCTGGCGCGGCGGCGCTGCTGCTCAACATGTTGTGGGTGCTGCTGGTGAGCTACATTCCTGGCGAAATTCCGGTGTGGCTGTGGGTGATGGGGCCAGTTGTGATTGCGGCGGGACCTTTGCTGAAAACGGCGCACACTGAGCATGTCGAAGTGGCCGTTGTGCCCAGCCATGATGTTGCCTTTAGCAAACGGGAATGGGGCTGGCTGGGGTTGTTATTCCTCCTTGCGATCAGTTTGCGTATAGTCAATCTGTCGTACAGCGAATTCCAGGGAGACGAAGGCGTGATTATGGTGCGCGCTGCCAACATCCTTGCCGGAAACAAGGCGGCGCTGTTTTTGCATCAGAAAGGGCCGGTTGAGATTTTGCTGCCGCTTGGTTTGTGGGGCTTGAACAGCACCATCAACGAGTTTTGGGCGAGAATCTTGTTTGCCTGGGCTGGTATTTTGTCTGTGGGCGCGGTGGTGGCGGTGGCGCGGCGCTGGTTTGGCAGCGCGGTGGCGATTTGGGCGGGTTATCTGTTTGCGATTGTCGGTTTTAGCATCGCGTTTAGCCGCATTGTGCAGTATCAGAGTTTGGTGGTGTTGTGGGGAGCGCTGGCGCTGTTCTGTGCTATCCGCTATACCAAAACGGAAAAGGGGTGGGATTTGGTCTGGTCGGCGCTGTTTTTGGCGGCGGGGCTGCTGGCTCATTATGATGCGGTGCTGGTGGCGCCGGCTGTTGCCTGGCTGCTCGGGGCGCATGTGGTTAAGACGAGGCGGTTTGTGTGGCTGCATTGGGTGGCGGCGATGGGGGTGGGAACGGCCGTTTTAGCCGCTTTTTATGTGCCTTTTATGACGAATCCCAATTTTGGTCGCACCGGGCAATATTTGCTGGGGGCGCGATTGGGTGTGAGTGAGTCAACGGGCATTTTTAGCTGGAGCGGGCCAGCCTTTTGGCAGATGATTACGCTTTATAACAGCACCTATTTTGTGATCGGTCTGGCGCTGCTGCTGCTGTTTGGTCTTTGGTTTTCACTGCGAGCTTACCGGAACGTAACGGCCGTTTTGTATTTTGCCGCGCCTTTCCTCTTTTATTTGCTGGTTGTGGTGGATCCGCGTACCCATGTCTACACGATTTTTCCAGGGGCGGTGATTTTAGCCGCCTTGGCGCTGGTCACAATCTGGCAGTGGCTGACGGCTAAATCACGCCCACTGAGTTATGTGCTGGCCGCCTGTTTTGGGGTCTGGTTTGCAGTTTCGGCGTTGTATGTCTATTTGATGTTTATCGACCATTCACCGGAACGGATGCGTACCTGGGCAGAAAACAGGCCGGTTGGCTACTGGACAACGTGGCAGGAGCCGCCGCTTTACGGCTTGTTTGGCTTTCCCCATCAGGCAGGCTGGCGTTCTGCCGCCGATTTGGTGGCAAATACGGGGCTGCCCTACGCTTCTAATGAAGAAGAAGAGATCACCAACTGGTATATGAAACAGTCGCCGCGCACGTACTGCCCTGATTTGCAGACGTTTATCCTGGCGGCTGATGTGCAGGATGCTGTGCCGTATGACGAGACCAGGTTGGTCGATTTTTCGGTGGCGCATGAGGTGGTGGGAAACGGCCGTTCTACCCTGCAAATTTTCACACGAGAAAAAGTTGAACAGATGCAAACGCATTCCATCACCAATGATTCGTTGTGGCTGTCACCAACTGAAGCTGTTCCCTCAACATTTGGCGGTGAAAACCCAGTTAACGTGACATTGGGTGACGAACAGGTACACCTGCTGGGGTATGATGCTGATCTGAATAAAGCGTATCCTGGCGGGGAAGTGGCTATCACCTTGTATTGGCAAGTTTTGCAGCCCTTCGATCAGAACTATCAAACCTTTGTCCATTTGTATGATGGCGAACTGGTAGGCCAGCATGATGGTATGCCCTCATGCAATACAAAGCCCACCACAGGTTGGATTCCAGGCCAAATCATCGTAGATACCCACATTATCCCCATTGCCAGCGATGCCCAACCTGGTCAACTGGATGTATTGACGGGAATGTATAATCTCATTACCCTAGAGCGATTACAAGTGCCAGATCATCCAGAAAATTTGATTGTATTGCCAACTATTCAACTTAGAGAGAGCGTAGAATGAACCGTATTTATGGCTGGCTCTCCTCCAGACGTTTCAATTTGATGGCACTTGGTCTTTACATTATTTTGACGATTGTGATGACATGGCCCGTTGTTGCTCAGTTGGGTACACATATTCCTGGCAGGTTCGGAGATGCCTGGGTGCATGTGTGGACATTTCATTGGATAAAGGAAGCATTGCTTTCTGGGCAAAACCCCTTTTATACCCATTTGTTATATTTTCCAGTCGGAGTCACACTTTTTTATCATAGTATTGCCTGGGTGAATATTGCTGCCTGGCTGCCATTGCAAGCATTAATAGGGGAATGGCCTGCTTATTCGCTTGTTTTTATCTCTATATACACGTTTAACGGATTTGCAACTTATTTGCTGGCGTTGGAATGGACAAAAACCTTTGCAGCGGCATTTGTGGCTGGACTCGTTGCCGGTTTTTGGCCTTACATTATGTCACGTACTGACCATCCCAATTTGATCCTTGTTGGCTGTATCTCAATGGTATTGCTCTATCTCACTCATATGTTTAAGCGAGAAAAGAAGCGAGATATATGGTTAGCCGCATTTTTTCTCGCACTATTGGGATATGCCGGATTGCAGTTGTTGGTGCTTGGCGGAGTCTTGATTGGCGTGTTTGTGCTGTATCAATTGATTGCTGACACCTCGTTACGTACATTGCGTATGGTGAAGCGATTGGCAGCGGTAGTTGGCCTCGCGTTGCTTTTTATGGCGCCAATCATAACCCCTGTGGTGTACTCGGAGTTGTTTGGTGATCATCCTGAAGACACATTTGTGGCTGAGGAAGTGGCACATACGGACTTAATGGCCTATGTGCTGCCCACTATTGATCATCCATTGTGGGGAGAGCGAATTGCGCAGCAGTTCCCTCATATTTTCCCTGATGAAGAGTATGCTCCTTTTATTGGCTATGCAGTGCTGCTGCTGGCTGTGATCGGGACTTTTACTCAGCGTAAGCAGACGTATGTTTGGTGGATTGGAGCGATAAGCCTTGTGGTATTGGCTCTGGGTGTGGTGTTGTATGTAAACGGCCGTTCCTATAACTTCCCACTTCCATATAGATTGATGCAAGATACATTTATTGCTAAGACTATTCGTCAGCCAATTCGATTTAACATTATTTTGAGTATTCCTATGGCGATGCTCGCGGCATGGGGAATAGTGGGCATTTATCAACGCTGTCCACGTAGATTTTGGGCATATGGGATCATTGTGACGGCTTGTTTACTCATCTTATTTGAATATGTCAGACCCCAACCCATGCTGGCTTTAGATATCCCTGAGTGGTATCAAACAGTTGTAGCGTCTGACCCAGATGAGTTTGGAATTTTAGGCATTCCCATGGATCCGCGTCAAAATCCTGACAAATATTACATGTTTTACCAGACTGAGCATAACAAACCGCTTGTGGAAGGGCATGTATCTCGTATTCCCCGTGAAGCCAGGACGTTTATTGAGGCGCTGTCATTATCCGATACGATAGGAATTGGTGCGCAAATGGAAATGTTGGCTGATGCCAATGTGCGCTATGTGGTTTTGCACAAACAGCTTGCCTGGCCTGCTGACATTATTACCTGGAAGCGGCGGTTGGTTCGTGAACCAGATTATGAAGACGATGAGGTGGTTGTTTATGAAGTGACTCGATTTTTAGAAGTAGATAATTTGATTGACAAAGTGGTATCGGCGGAACTGGGTTTGCTGCCACAAACGGCCGTTCCAGAAACTGTGGCTATTGGCGGAACACTTCCTATCACGCTGCGATGGCTGAGCCGCCTGCCTATGAATCAGGATTATGAGGTTTGCTTTGATTTGTTGAAAGCTGATGGAAACAGTGCGCAAATGTATTGTGCGCCCGTGGCAGATTGTCTACCGACATCGTCTTGGGCATCAACAGAAATGATTCGTTCTAATTATCTGTTCCAAGTGGATGATTCAGTGGCTACAGGGACGTATGACCTGGCACTTTCGTTGCGCCAAATTAATGGAGACCCACTGGCATTGTCTACGGCATTGGGCGAGGTAACTGTTGTTGCTAAAAATGAAGGCATTGACTATGAACTGGAAACGGCCGTTTGGGGAGACGATCAAATCGTTTTGCCCAGTTATGATGTGGTAGATAATGGCGATGCATTGGCTGTCTCGCTTTTCTGGAAAGCGCAGCAGCCAATAGAAACTTCCTATAAAGTCTTTTTGCACGTTGTGGATAACAAGTCAAACGAACTCGTTGCCCAAATCGATTTCATACCAGACAATTGGGTTTACCCAACCAACTACTGGCAGTGCGGTGAAATTATTCACGACCAAGTTTCACTGCCCATATCCCAGTTACCACCTGGTGAATATACCTTATTGTTAGGTTTATATGAAGAGGACAGTGGCGTACGTCTTCCCACTTCTCGCGTTAATGGGCAGAGCATCTTTGAGGAAATTGTTCGCATTGCACGCTTGCAGCGATGATAGGGAAGCGTGAAACTATTTTGAGAAGAGGATACTCTTTCTTGTGAATATACACGATCTAATTGTATACTTCCTTTTGCTTTAGCATCGTAAAGGGTTTTGCAATCTTAACGACGTAAACCTTTGTCCAAGAATATTTTTGTGTAGGTATACTTTGCTTTGTCGTCATGCTTGAGAAGGTAAGCATCCATTTCCTGGATTATTGCCTTTGTGGGAATGACAAATCATAAAAACTTTTATTACGTTATGCTCAAGACATATCAGAAAAAATTAGAGAAAATTTTTGGAGACCATATATGAGAAGAAAACTATTTTATCAAGTAAAACAATATAGAACATTAGTGGTTGGTAGCATACTACCCATCATGTTCATGTTTTTGCTGGTTCAAGCATTAGCGGCACAGCCTATCGTGACAGCAGCAGACGTTACGGAAGCACAACATGGCGCTACTGTCCAAAATGCGTTAAGTGGGAACAATTTTGGTGCGCAAGCGGTGGCTGGGGTCGTTTTCTCAGATACCACATCTGTAGAACCGATCACAAATACAGGAAACGTGACAGGCTCTGACTCTTTGGTATCTGATGATGCTGTTATCGCAGCGACTGATGCTGTTACTCAATATATTTACTTTCCCATAATTTTTAAGCCTGCACCAACTCCAAATTTGCTCTCTGTTAGCTCTCCAGTTAGCTTGAATACAAACACATTCAGATTGACAGCAAATTGGTCAAATGTCGGCAGTGGACAATATGAGCTGCAAGTAGCAAAATTACCAGATTTCTCTGATGCGCAGTCTTATAATGTTGGCAATGCAACGTCTAAGGCTGTGGATCATAATGCTTCACATAATTTTGAGTATTATCATCGCGTTCGCTTTATTACGGATAATGGCGTGGTTTCCGGGTGGTCGAACGTGATAAAGCAATACGGCGTGTACATGGATCATTTTGACGATCCAAATAGTGGTTGGATGATTCGACGTGAAGACACGGATGATACTGACAATTACAGCTATTATGAGAATAATAACTTTGTATTGAAACTAAAAGGACGCTGGGACTTTGCCATTGGCGGGCCAATGGTAAAAGTACCATGGGAATCTTATCGCATTGAAACGAGTATTCGTTTTGACCCTGGTGTTGACAATTTGCACAGCTATGGTCTTATCTGGGGTGGTGATTGGGATCACGGTGGCGTCTGTCCCGACGCAAGTATGACGAGCTGCCTTAACCATTACTACCGTCTCAATATAATTTGGTATGGCAGTCCGTCTTCTCTTCGCAATCAGATCAAACGTATTGATTACCATGACTCAGAAAATGGCGCCGGGCGTGGTGTAGAGCTAGCTGGTTATTATGATACCGGGGTAGGCGCTCCGAGTGGCGATTGGAAAACTTGGGCAGTCGAATATTATAAAGATGGCACCATTAAAGTGTTTGTTAATGGTGCGCTAGCAAGAACTGCAAAGGACGCTACCTTTGCAGGCGCCGGAACTTACTTTGGTGTGTTGGCTACTTCAAATGAGTATGCAGGCACGGAAATCTGGACTGATTGGCTTCGTGTCTCGCCGCTGCCTTAAAAGTTTAGTCGTCTTGTGATGGTGTAAGTAAGTTTTATAAGAATGTTTTGTAAGGACTTGGTTGCTTTTTGCGACCAAGTCCTTTGTTTTGTTACGCATAGTGAATGTTTGTGTGGTCGTATAGAGGTATTATATTGAGGCGTTTGCTTAAATTATTGCTGTTGGTTGGTTTTTATCTTTTATTGGCTTGTGTCCTTACTTGGCCGTTAATCCAGCAATTAAATACGCGGCTGCCAAGTGGCACTGACACGTTACTGCATTATTGGAATAGTTGGTGGGTCTGGGAAGCATTGTCATCAGGGGAATCGCCATATTTTACGCCATTTTTGTTTTATCCTGACGGCTTAAGCTTGGTGTATCATAATTTTGCATTGGTACACATTCTCGGTTTTGGCATGTTACGGCCGTTTTTCACCCCAGTCGTCGCGTATAACCTCATTTACGTACTCAACCTGGCTCTGTGCGGCTTGAGTGCCTATTGGCTAGCTAAAACGCTGACAAAAAATACCGGGGCGGCAATTGTGGCTGGCATTATTTACCAGGCATGGCCCCACCGGTTAACTCAGCCAGATCATCCCAACATGATGAGCACCTGGCCTATTCCACTTTTTTTCCTCTTTCTCTATCGAACAACACAAACAAAACGTTGGCGAGATGCGATTGCTACTGGCTTGTTATTTGCTTTCATTGGCTATATGCGTTGGCAATTGCTCATCGCGGCAACGTTGATGGGCGGCATTTTTTTGTTCTTTTTGCTGTGGCGTAATTTGGATAAGCAATTAATTTTACTGCTTGTGG
>JACSSI010000220.1 GCA_014879345.1 Anaerolineae bacterium
GCACAATGCCGATATGTTCGCGTAAATCTTGCAGCTTTAAATCGCGTACATCATACCCATCTAGCAGCACACGACCTTCTGTGACATCATAAAAACGAGGCAGCAAGTTCGTCACGGTTGATTTGCCCGACCCCGTTGGTCCAATCAAGGCGACTTTTTGCCCTGGCTGAACATAAAAACTAACATCATTCAACACCTTTTGACCACCAGCATAAGCAAAGCTCACCTTCTCGAATACCACTTCGCCTCTGGTCTCCGGTAACGCGATGGCATCTTCACGCACATCAATTTCATTGGGCGTATCAATAATATCAAACACGCGGGTTGAACTGGCGCCGGCCGTTGCCATCAGATTCACCAGGAAGCCCAACCGTTGCACAGGTGCGGCTAACATTAGCACATAAGAAATCATAGCAAATAACGTGCCAACGGTAATGATCCCCTCAATTGCCATGGGGCCGCCAAACCAGAGTAACAAGAAAACACTTAATGCCACTAAAAAGGTAAAGAAAGGCCAATTATTAGCCCAGGTTTGAATAAGCGTAAAGCGACGGTCAAACCATTCATCGTTATCGCGGTCGAATTTGGATAATTCATGCGGTTCTCTGGCAAATGCTTTAACGACGCGAATGCCCGTCAAACTTTCTTGCATTGTCGTAGAGAGAACCCCCATTTGTTCCTGAATGCTTTTGAACATGGGGCGGACTGTGTTGCCAAAGCGTATGGTTGTATACAAAAGAATGGGAAAGGGTAATAATGCCAGCAGTGCCAACTGCCATGACTCCCACAACATAACAAAGGTGACACCCAGCATAAGCAGTATGGTTGCTGTCAAATCCATAAGCCCAATGCCGACAAAGCTCTCGGTTTCGGCAATATCGCTGGTGGCGCGGCTCATGAGATCGCCGGTATGAGTGCGGTCATGGAAGGCAAATGGCAGATGTTGTACGGCGTTGTAAAACTCGTTTCGCAGATCATACGCGACACGATGCGTGAGCCATTCACCATAAAACCGTTGACCGAAACCAACGACGCCACGAATGAGAGAAACAAATAAGATGGTGGCACCGGCAGCAAATAAGGCAATGGCACGGCCATCTGCTAAGCCCACATCAATAGCAAATTTGATCAACTGTGGGATCAATAAGCTGATGACTGTGGAGAGTATCATAGCTGAATACCCCAAAAACAATTGTTTACGGTAAGGTTTTAAATACCCTAGTAATCTTTGATAAACACCTACGCGGTTTGTTACGTGCATATACACCTCGTTCACTCTGAAAATAGAAATTAGTTCAGAGGAGCCAAGACTCTGTGAAGATGGATACAATAATCTATAGATTCGTGATTATCAACGTGGCATCCGACCCACCATTTTATCATGCTAAGCTCCCATCCTGCCCGTATTAGATAAACGTCTAATGCGAACTTAATAGTTTAACAGAGTTGCGGTATTTAAGCCACGAATCTTTGCACTCGAGTACTAATTTCTTGCCAACTGGGGGAAGTTGATTTAAGATGTATCTCTGTTACAGGAGTAGTGGGCAATCACGATGTGATAAACACTAGGATATTCCTCCTAAAATTCTTATAGCATACGCCGAGTTTCGACAAAGTGCGGGTTCGGCAAATATTCATGCAGAAGGAAGGAAATAAAATGGCTTTTAGTTTTACAAATTCCAAGAATAAAACGTATTATCTTCACAAGAAAGACACGACGTTGAAAAACGGCCGTCAGCAGACCATCTATTTCTTCGCGAAAGAAGTTAAAGATGAAGGCGCTTTGAATGCAGTGCCGGACGGCTACATGGTTTCCGAGAGCCGTAACGGTCTGCCGGTTTTGAAGAAAGCTGCCTAAGGTTGATTTTTCTTAAAAACCAAAGCCCTGCTGAGCATTTCCGGCAGGGCTTTTTTTATTACCAATGCCACAACCTGTGGATGCCCACCTGCGCGGGCATGACACGATTACCGATTTATTTTCTTAAGTTCCATAAGCGGTTACTATAAACCATCTGGTAAGCGCAAGGTCTTTTGATGGGGGTGCTGTTTTCCTTCTATGTAAGAAGATTCTGATCTCAGCTTGTCAGACAGCGCATGTCGTGTTATATTTCTTTTCCTAGCCCGCTCAGCGGGTTATTTTTATGCGCAATAAGCAGGGTAGACACCTGAATAAATTTGTCGGAGAATTAGGTTATGTCTGATTTACTATTGAAAGCTTTTGATAGCGAGAAAAACGAAAGTTTACCGAATTTAAATGTTGGTGATAATGTTACGGTTCATCTCCGTATCAATGTTGGGCAGCGTAATGAGCGTGTGCAGCTAGTGCGTGGTGTTGTTATCCGCAAGCGGAATGGCGGGAATAACGAGAACTTCACGGTTCGTCGTATTGCTTCCAACGGGATTGGTGTGGAGCGCACGTTCCTCACGACTTCCCCGCGAATTGAAAAGATTGAGGTTCATCGCCATGCTCATGTGCGCCGCGCTCAACTTTATTATTTGCGCGACCGGACTGGTAAATCTGCCCGTCTGCGGGAAAAACGCCTTTACTAGACGCTTGGAAATTAGGGATTAATTGTCTTAATTGATTGCTAGTTTCTGATAACTGTTAAAATTTTAATAGTGGGTGAAAGCATTGATGCTTTCACCCATTTTTGCTTTTCTGATAAGTATGGCTGATTAAAAAATGATGAAACCTATTATTGCTTGCACGATGTATCGACAGGATGATCCACCGCAAGGTTCTGCGCTGCCTAAAATGGCGTTAACGGCTGCTTATTTGCAGGCGATTATGCGGGTGGGGGGTATTCCGATTATGCTGCCGCTTGGTTTGTCTGAGGCGGATTTGGTGACTGTGTTGGCGCATGTGGATGGTGTTTTGCTGCCCGGTGGCGGGGATATGCACCCTCGTTATTATGATGAGCCGATGAGTGACCAGATTAAACGGTTGGATGAAGAGCGAGACTGGATTGAGCTGGCGGTGACGAGGCTGGCTGTGGTGGAGGAGATACCGCTTCTGGCTATTTGCCGTGGACATCAATTGTTGAATGTGGCGTTAGGTGGTTCGCTTTGGGCTGATATTCCCAGCCAAATGCCTGGGGGTGTGAATCATGATTTTGATGAGGGGCATCCTCCGCAGTATCAAGCGCACTCTGTTATGATTGAGCCAGTGTCGCTTTTGGCTGAGGTATTGGGGACGACGGAAACGGCCGTTAACAGTCTGCATCATCAAGGCATTAAAGTGTTAGCACCTTCGTTGCGCGCGTCAGCTTTTTCTCCAGATGGGCTGATTGAAGCGGTTGAAATTCCGGAACACCCTTTTGCGATTGGTGTGCAGTGGCATCCTGAATGGCTTTTGAATGAAAGTGCCGCGATGGTGAATTTGTTTGACCGTTTTGTGCAAGCTGCGGGTAACGGCCGTTCATGACCTGTTTTTCTTCTCCCATCGGCATTTTTGATTCTGGTATCGGTGGGCTGTCGGTTCTCCGTGAAATGCAAGCGTTGCTGCCGGGGGAAGCGCTCGTCTATGTGGCGGATCAGGCGCATGTGCCGTATGGGCCACGTCCTGTTTCTGAGATACAACAATTCAGTGAGGCTATTTCGCGTTTTTTGTTGACGCAAGAAGCCAAATTGATTGTGGTGGCGTGTAATACGGCTTCGGCAGCGGCGCTCAGTTTTTTGCGGCAGCGCTTTCCGCACGTGCCGTTTGTGGGGATGGAACCGGCCGTGAAACCGGCGGCGCGAAAGACGCAGACAGGCAAAGTGGGTGTTTTGGCAACGGAAGGCACCTTTGCCAGTGAGCGCTATGCTGATTTGATGGCTCGTTTTGCTCAGGATGTGGTGGTGTATCAGAATCCTTGTCATGGGTTAGTTCAGTTAATTGAAAGTGGGCAAGGTGATGAGCCGGAAACGGAGCGGCTTCTGCAAGAGATTGTCTGGCCGATGGTGGCAGATGGGGTGGATACGATTGTGTTGGGCTGCACGCACTACCCGTTTGTGATTCCGGTGTTGGAGAAGGTGGGGGGAACGGCCGTTTTCATCATTGATCCCGCTCCGGCTGTGGCGCGGCAAGTGAAGCGTGTTCTGGAGAAAGCGGCAATGCTTTCTGCAAATACAGGGGCTGCCCAACTTGATTTGGTTACGACGGGTGCTGCGGGTAATTTTGCGCATCAAGTTCAGCAATTATTAGGATATGAGCATGCGGTGAAAACGGCCGTTTGGCAGGTGGAGAATGGGGAATTAACCTTGCAATTTAGTCAGGTTCAATTATAATCCCGCTTCTGTTCGGGGCGTGGCGCAGCTTGGTAGCGCGCGCCGTTCGGGTCGGCGAGGTCGTGGGTTCGAATCCCGCCGCCCCGACAGGTTTTTAGAAGACGGCCGTTTCTGTTAAGGAAACGGCCGTTTTTGCTTTAAAGTAGCACTGATTTCGTGGGAGCGACAGTGAAAAGGCCTTTTACGAAAAATCAATTATGTTCCCCAGGGTAGAGGCTGATAACCCAACGTACCTATCATCAAAAATAATCTTCTCAATCTTAGTCCAATCAATCTCATCTGTGCATTGAACAGCGTGGGGATAAACTGGTATTTCTGCGCTATACTTGGCGTAAAGTGGCATCCGTTCCAAAGGTACTGTAACTTGCTTCAACCAGCGACCTCCCATCAGTTTTTCACCAGTCCAAAAATCGATCCATTCACCAGCAGGCAAATACACGTCTCGCACACCGTCACTATTGATAATTGGCGCCACCAAAAAGGCATCGCCAAAGTAATATTGGTCGTCAATATGCCAGCAAGTGGGATCATCCTCATGGTGAAAGACGAGCGCTTGCAGCATGGGCAGCCCTGTGCTGATGACTTTTGTACCTTGTTCAACGAGATAGGGCAGGAGTGCATAGCGCAGCTTCCACCACTGCCGCACCACATCCGCAACGGCTGGATACTCATACGGTTCACGCGGCGAGGTGCCATGATACCGAAAATGGGAGGTGAATACGCCAAATTGTGTCCAGCGCACATACAAATCATCGGCAGGCCAACTGTTCATAAAATTGGGTACACCATGAAAGCCAGGCACATCATGGCTCCAAAAGGCAAAACCCGACAGCCCCAGATGCAGCCCGCCACGAAGGGAACCAGCCAAGCCATCCCAAGAGGCGGCACAATCGCCACCCCAGTGGACTGGGTATCGCTGGGAGCCAGCCCAACTGGCTCTGGCCCAGATTATGCCTTCACCGGTGACTTGTTCTGTAATTTCATAGGCTGCCTTTTGATACAGCAGCGCATAAAGATTGTGCAGCATGGCCGCAGGCATTTGGTACTCAGCATCAAAATGGACACTCTCACCGAAGTCTGTTTTGATGTTTGCCACGCCCATGTTTAGCAGGCGTGCCAACATCTCCTGATACCAGGCAACGGCAAGGGGGTTGGAAAAATCGATTCTTCCGCCGACCACTTGTGCGGAGAAGTCTGAACTGGCAACACCGTTTCGGCTGGGGTTGGGAGCGACGAGGCCTTGGGAAACGGCCGTTTCAAACAACTTATTCCCCTCTCCCAAATAAGGCATCTGCCATAACGAAATGCGGTATCCATCCTCCAACATCTCATGAATAAAAGATTCAGGATCAGGAAATCGTTCCTGGCTGAACTCCCATTCACACACCCAATCCTTAGCAAACCACCCGGTGTCAATGTGCAAAACATCACATGGAAAATCACCGTCTCGCAGATTCCGTGCTACAGAACGCACTTCATCCTCAGAAAAATAAGTCATGCGGCTCATCCATGTACCATAACTCCAAATCGGCACATCTCGTGGAAAGCCAGTTAAGCGGCGATAGCTGTAAACGATTCTCTCGACAGATTCCCCGCCAATGACAAAAAGATCTAAAGCCGGTTCTTCAACCAAACCTTGCGCCGCTCGGGTAGAAATATCAGCCAAAGAGAGCCGCATATGGGCTGAACTATGCACAAACAACCCATACGGCCGACTCGACACATAAAAGGGAATATTCTTGTAGGCACGGCGGCTGTTCACGCCCAGCCCGTCCGTATTTTCCAAGATAAAGGTGCGCCCAGAGAGATCAAGGCGATCAAAACGTTCACCAGTGCCGACGAATCTCTCATTTGGTTCAGCATAGAAAGAGAAAACTGCTCGATCAGGGACGCCATCCCGCTCCACAAAAGCCATAGCCATAGAATCATGGTTTAGCGGATAGAACTGATCATATGCCATGAAAGGAACCTTTGTTTTTCCATCTGGGAACAATTCAAGGTCTAATGTTTCATCAGGAGCAGGCTGAAGGTCACTCCAATGTTTGATGGCAGGTTCACAAATATTAACTCGCGCTCGTATTTTGTTATGGGCATCAATAACTTGCCAGCCGCTGTCTATTTTTTGTGCGGTTAACGGCAGCATACCAAGAGAATCGTCCAGCTCTAACATGGGGCTGACATTGCCAGGCAATTCACCAATAAAAGATATGGACAAGCGCAAACTATCATTATCATAAGCACGTATTCTTAACTTGTACTCTCTACGGGGAACTTCCAGGTTGGCTTCAACAGCTAATCCCCGTTTGTGTGCCTGAAAAGGAATCGTTAAAAAAACATCCCCATTTGAGGCACTTTCGATCTCGGTTGGACGACAAGCTTTCCACAAAATATCTGCCGACGCCTCCGGCAAGTCCAGATCGAGCATATCGATCATAAAATTATTGGCTTGTTTCATTATCCTTTAACCGCCCCCCCAGTCATGCCAGAAACGATATAGCGCTGCCCAAGCAAGTAGACGACGATCACAGGCAAAATCGTTAAAACAATGTCGGCCGAAACCAAATTCCAGCTCGATTCATAAATGCCAAAAAAGTTGTAGACGGCTAATGTCATCGGCCATTTGCTTGAACTGTTCAAGAAATACAAAGGGAGTAGAAATTCGCTCCAAATGGATAAGAAGCTAAGAATACCGGCCGTTACCCAGGCAGGAGTTAGCAATGGAAATATAATTGAAAAGAAGAATCGAATTGGGCCACAGCCATCAATGATTGCTGCTTCATCAAGTTCAACTGGAATTGTTCCCACAAACGCATAAATAATAAAAATGCTCAAAGGAATTTGAATAGCAGCGTAAAGCAAGATAATGCCCAGTTGGCTGTTGATGAGATGGGTTACTTGCATCACTTTTGTCAGCGTTACAAAATTTAAAGGCAATGCGATGCCCATGACGATAAAAAAATAAAGAAAACGGTTCAGTTTAGAGCGATTCCGCGAAAGAACAAAAGCCGCCGCCGTAGAAAAGAGAACTACGATAACTGTGGCGGAAGTTGCATATAACATGCTGTTGGCAAAAGCTTGCCCCAGCTTGCCCTCTTCGATGACGGTTAAGTAATTGCCAAATTGGAAACTGGTCGGTAGATCAATCCCCATAGCTCTGGCTTGCACTTCATCTTTGAGTGAATTGACAAGCACGAGATAGATAGGCACGAACATTGCCAAACTAATAATGATTGCTATTAAGTTGTTGGTAAAGCGCGTTGTT
>JACSSI010000221.1 GCA_014879345.1 Anaerolineae bacterium
TCATTTTTATTAATAAGATGAGGGGATTTTTGTTTTTAAACGACAGTTTGGGCAAAATTGTTGGAGAAAACGTTGTTTTTTAGTCCAAATTGGTTGTTGTCAGAGAGCGTAACAAACAGTAGACTATGCTGTAAAATTTTCTTGAGGATAGTTACATGATGGTCACAGAACCCGAACTCATTTCAATCATTGAGGGTCCCACCCCGGAATTTCAACCCACTCCCCAGCGTTGGTTACAATCGATTCATGAAGGCCCTGATGACAGAGCCATTGCGATGTGTCGTTTGCGTACCATGAGTGGGGAAGACATTATGGAACGTTGCTATCGGGCTTGGGATGAAGGGCGTGCAGTCAAATTAGACTACCCGGATGAAATGCGGATGCGCCAACGAGCTGACGTGGTGGCTATGCGTCTTGACGAAGTGGATGAAGGTAAAATGCTGCTGCTTTGGGTTTCTCTTGATTATGAAATCGAGTATGAAGAAGTAGATGATGATGATTTTGATGGCGAGGAAGACGACGGTTTCGATTTCTTCTAAAAAACAAAGATTGTAGGTTAGAAGTATTTTAGCCTCCGGGAGGGATTAACCTTCCCGGAGGTTTTTTTATTCCTGTGTGGCTACGTAGAGTTGATTGCCATCGGTGACAAAAATGCGCAGCGGGGCTTCGGCGACGGCGAAATCTTGGATGTTCCGGAATAAGTCTTGGCTGACTGCATCATCGGCGCGATATTGGGCGATGATACGGCCGCCTCGCGCAATTTGAATGATGCGACCCGTGCCAGGATCCGCCACGAAGATGGAGGCATTGAGCCCTTTGCCGATGAGTTTGGCGGCTGTGGGATTTTCTAGCGGCAAGGTAAGGCCGCCGTTGGCAAGCAGGTCTTGTTCATCCCACTGCACCCGGCCGGAACGGGTGTCGTAATAGCGGATGCGGCCGTCGCTGTAGAGTATTAGCAGGCTACCATCTTCACTGTAGATGTCTAAGTCGATGGCTGATTCCAAGTCGGCACTGGCATCGAGTGCCAAAATTTGTTCGTCATCTTTGATGATGAAGCCATCGCCTTCCGGGAAATATTTCCAGATTTCGCGTGCGCCAGCATCTAGTATGTAGAGCCGTTCGCCGAAGGTGGCCATGGCTTGTGGAATTTGCCAAACGCTGGACAGTCCCAAGGGTGCGGCGCGGGTGTCTTTTTGGTTGGGGTAGTAGGTGAGCAAGGCGCCGCTGGTATCTAACATGGCTAGGCCGTCACGGGTAACGGCCGTTCCTTCTGGCCGCCACATCATATCAATGACATTACCCACCACATGGCTGCCCAATGCCTTGTCGCTGAATACAATTTGCTCTGGTTCTCCGTTGAGTTCTGTGTAGCTCTCATCGGTGAGATGGTAATAAACGTTGCTGGCATTGTCTAATGTGTAGAGTCCGCCATCGAAACCTTCTTGCAGGGTAACGGCCGTTAAATTTGTCTCTGGCGCGTATTCGTATAGCACTTCGCCTTGCAGCCTTGTTACCCCATCTAAATCGTCCAGGGCTGTCATCGCTTCATAACGCAGACGGGCAACTTCACTGTCGTTGGGACGCAACGTTTCTGCTTCAGCGGCTAAGACCAGGACGCTTTCGTAATAAGTGCGCATCTCTTCTGAACTGGCTGATTCGGCCAGGCCAATCGTTTGCCCCATTTCTGTCTTGATGTCGGCGAAGCGCTGGGCATTGCCTTGGCGTAAGTACACGCTGGTAACAATGATGGCAACAAGGATGGGAATGGCAAGGGCTAACAGTGCTGGCACAGCCCAATTGGTAGGTTCCTCGTCTTCATGATGGGGTGGACGCAGTCGTGCCAGCATGTCAGTAAGCCAATCGGTGAAGTTTGCTAAACCAAAGGCAGCACCGGCAGTTGCTTTGCGGGTGTTATATTCCACGTCGGCGGCGAGGTTTGTGGATTTGTCACTGGCGGGTCGTTCTGGTTGGGGGCGACGGTTGGCAGTGGGTACGGGTGGTGTTTCTCCTTCCCGTACCGGGTCTGGAAAGTCGTTGTGAATGGTTTTGGCGGTGGCAACGGTGGCTGTAGCCGCGGGTACGATAACATCCGGGAACCTTTCTTCTGCATCGTTGGTGAACTCAATGAGCAGCAGGCGTGCTGTGTTTTTGCCGACGATGGTTTGCAGCGCGGCTAACCCCTCTTCCATCTCTTTGTCTACCAGGGCTGGTTCCAGCATTTCTGTGGACAGGTTGGTGATGCGGGGATCGGCTAGAAGCAGCATATCACCAGTTTGCAGGCGGTGATGTTCGTAGTTTAAGCTCAAGCCAGCGCTGCGGCCGAGCGGTGTAATTTTTTGCGGCGGGTTGGGCGGCAGCCGTTCTACGCCAAAGTTGTGACCCAGTAAGGCGAAGGCTTCACCGGCCTGCACCAGATAAAGTTCATCGTTGTGCAGCACGGCACAGCTTATGGCACCTTCGCGGGAGCGTTCTGTGCTGCTGAGGTTGAGGTGGAGCAGCTTTTGGTTGGCATCGGAAACTGCCTGACGCAGGGCGGAGGTGATGCTGCCACCAGTTTGGTAGAATTTTTGACTGGTGTCGGTGATGATTTCTTGCGCGAGAACGGCCGTTTCCTCCGCAGAACCGGTCAAGGTGAGATGCACAAACAGGAAGTCGTTTTTGCGACTGCGGTTGGCTCTTGGCGGTGCAGATTGAGCGAGTAACCCTGGTACAAAGGCGGTGCTGGTCGTTTCCCCCGCAGCTTGTTGGATGTTCCCGTTGACGATGTAAAGTTGACCCGTGATTGCTTGTAAATCCATAGGTAGAGTATACTTGACCCAGACTGAAAAAACACGAAACATCATAACTTTTAGGATGTAACTATGCCAGTTCGATATTGTGCCATTTGCAACGAAAACCCAGCTCTAGTTGCTCGTTCTGGTCAGGAAGCCCTGGATGAGGGAGATTATTGCCCTGTTTGTTATGAACCGACTTGTCGTCCGCATCTTTCTGTGGTGCGCTGGCGTTGGCGGGAGAGTGGGGAGCTTGATTCTGGTTTGGTGTGCAAAAATTGTGTGCGTACGTATGCCCACCGCAACTGGGATGTGTTTCACCGAGACTGGATTACTTGACTGAAATCTCAGCCGTTCAAAGCCGCGGGCTTTAGCCCGCGGCTAAAAAGCAGCGCCCCATGACTGGGGCTATGATGTTAAAAAGCCGAGTTTACTCGGCGTCATTTTGTAGCCGGGGCATTTATGCCTCGGCGCAGCCAGCAATGTATTATCCGATTTAATTTTTAAACAACAGCAAAATCGTCCTGCAACTATTACCCGACTATTTTCTTAAAACTGTATTCAATCCGCCCTATTGTTTTTGGATGAGGGGCAGGTAGATGTGTTCGTCGAGGATGGCGGTGACGACTCTTGTGGTTGTGCCAGCACTGATATTACCCGCCTGATCTCGGCCGTAGACGGTGAAGGTGTACATCCCTTCTTCACTTAGAGGTGGGGAGGACGCTGAAAGATCGGTTGTGGCGGTGAGCCAGGGGACTGCCGGATTGCTGTCCACAGAGATGGTGACATCGTAATTTGCCATGCCGCTGCCCCAATCTTCCCCTTGCCATGTCACCGTCACTGTTGTGCCAGCGGTGGCTGTGACTGGTGATGAGGCGGATACGGTGGGGGGGATGTCGTCTTTTTCGATGAGCAGGAACGGCCGTCCGCCGATTGGGTATTTGTTTATATCTGCGGGGTCGTTTTGATTGGTGGCGCCAGGCAGATTGAGGGTGAAGACTTTGTTGGTGGCGGTGATGGTTTGGGTGACGCCATCCGGGGTGATGAGGAGACCGGTTTTGCTGCTGTTGGTGGGGGTGATAACGGCCGTTTGCGCATTGCCATCCCGAGACCACATACCCAAGATGCGTTCACCCGTGGCGGGTTTGAAGAAGGCGATCCATTCCTGGGGCCCGTTGAATTGGGTTGTGCCGCCAGGGCGCAGTCGCCAGATGCCGTAGACATCGGTGAAATAGGTGGTTAGCAGTTGGTAGGCGGTAAAACCCGGTCGGGCGGTCTGTGGAGAGGGGTGGTGGGTATAACAGGCATAACCAGGTTGGTTTGGGAAAAAGCCAAAGGCGTCGCCACCAAGATCGATGGAGGGATTGCCGGTGCAGTTTTCCGGGGGGTAATAGTCAAAATCAGTGCCGCCGGGTTGGTTGCCGCAATCGTCGTAAAGCTGGAAAAAGAAAATGCCATCGACACCGGCAAAGGTAGCGAATAAGGTGCTTTGAATGATGAAATCTGATTGTTCGCTGACGCTGGCGCGGTAGGGACTGTGTGGTTCGCACACGGGGCCTGGATAATCGTCCCAGACGGGGACGCCAAATTCATTCAGCCAGATGTATTTTTGCATACCGCGCGCCGTGAGGCTGTTGTGGATGCTGTAAACGTACAGCCAGGAGCGGTAGGATTCCAGGTAATTGTGGACGGCGGCGATGTCGTGGTAATGGTTGTGATTAGGAACGTTGGTGTCGCTGTCGTAGATGCTCATGACTTGATTGTAGAAGTTGGGGTTGGCGTAGCGAGCCAGGCCACCGAAGATGACCTGGGCGTTGGCATCAGCATGTTTGGCGGCTAGATAGCCTACTTTTAGCAGACGGGCATAATCTGCCACGCTGCCATCCCAAAACTGGATAAGGTCGGGTTCGTTCCACATTTCCCAATGGGTGACGCCGATGCCAGCAGGCCAGTTTTTTTGCTGGGCAATGACGCCGCCGGGTTTGTAACGGTTAACGGCCGTTGCCACAAATCTTGCCCACCTGTTGTTTGGGTTGATGACTTTGCCAGTGCCGGGAATATCAGTGCCATCTGTGAACACAGGCAGGTTTAATCCTTGGGGTACGCCCGTCTGCGGCTGGTCAATAGCTACCGGTGAGTGGGGGCGAGGGGTGGTGTCTTGGGCTTTTTCTTCGGGGGTAACGGGTTGGCTGGTGTGGTAAAAACCAGGTGTGCCTAGCAAAATGGCGTCGAGCTTTAGCCCGTGTTCGACGTCGGCGATGATGGCGATGTCTTGGTATGCCCAGGAAAAAACACCTGAAGCTTGTTCGATATTGTTCCAATACAAGGGCCAACGGTTCCAGGTAGCGCCTGTATCTAATCCGTTCTGATACCGCTGCTCACTGACTGGGGCGGAGGCTGCATAACTGATGTGGTTGATGCCGTAGATGGGGCTGGTGCTGGCTTGCACAAGTTGGGGTTCGGAGATTTGGGAAGCAACGGCCGCTTCTCGCATAACGCCCGCTTCTACCCCTGATTGGCTGTCAATCAGATAGACCATCAAGGAAATGATGCACAACACGCCGATGAATAACGGCCGTGTTATCTGTGAAAGTCGTAGTCCTTCGGAATTTTCCATGCCAGCAGTTCCCAGAATGTTGTTGTTGAGATAAGTTTAGCGGAGAAACGGCCGTTTGCCATACACCGTTTGTCCTTTTTCACGCAGACAGTACATCTTACTATTGCCTGATGCGTGCCAGCTTTGTAAAGTTAGCCCATGAAAACATACAAAGCTTACCTGTTTGATATGAACGGAACCATTATAGACGATATGCCTTATCATGCGGCAGCCTGGGTAGAAATATTGGCGGAATTGGGCTACCCACTGACGCTTGAAGCCTTTAATCGCCAATTATCTGGCAAAACCAATGCAGAAACCTTATTGGAAGTGATGGGGTCGGAACTGCCTGCTTCACGCATTGCCGAAATCTCAGCCAGAAAAGAAGAAAAATAGCAGACTGTTTATCGGGCGCATCGGCAGACGATTGCTGGTTTTATGCCATTGCTGGTTGCCATGCAAAAAGCTGGCACGCCCGTGGCTTTGGCAACTTCCGCAAATCAGTTCAATATTGACTTTATCCTGGAGGGATTGGGCTTACAAGATGCGTTCACGGCCGTTATTGGCGCAGAAGCCATCAAAAACGGCAAACCGCACCCGGAAATCTTCCTCAAAGCAGCAGAAGCACTGGGCGTGGCCCCAGAAGAGTGCCTCGTATTTGAAGATTCCTTTATGGGCATCGAAGCTGCACATCGGGCAAACATGGATGTCTATGCCATCCTGACCACACTTTCAGAAGCTGAGGCTCAGGCACTGCCCAACGTCATTGGCGCTGCTCCCGATTTTTCTAAAATTAAGCAAAATTTCTTATCTGATTCCCCGCAACTACTCAACTACCAGACTAACCGACTACCAGACTAACTGACTAACTGACTAACTGACTAACTGACTAACCAACTAATCCACACAATGGCGAAGACCCGCAATCAACACCCGCAAACCTTCGCTAATTCTTTCTAGCGAAAAGCCGCGCACTTCACGCTGAAAACGGAAAATATCGACCATGAGTGGTGACAACAAAGCATCGGCTAAATACTCTGTGTCGAGACCTTGTGGCAGCTCACCCGCATCAATCGCAGTTTGAAAAAGGCCATGAACCGTCATATATTGCCAAAAGTGGGGCATTTCAGTGCTGCGCCTTTCTTGTAATAATCCTTCACTTTGCACTTCACTGAGCAGAGGCGCATGAGCATCTGTGAAGTGGACAAGCCCATCCATAAAAAACTCTAATTGTGCCATCTGGGGAACCCGATTGACGGTCATTTTGCGAAACTCAGCCAGCATCCTGTTTTGGAATTCGACCATTTGCGTATCCATCAATGCCAGACACAGTTCCGCCTTGTTGGCAAAACGGCGATAGAGCGTGCCTTTTCCAACCCCGGCCGCTTGCGCAATTTCCGCCATACACACATTCTCAACCCCTTTTTCGGCAAAGAGCGCTTCGGCCGTTTCCAGAATGAGTTTGCGGTTGGCGGCGGCGTCTTTGCGTTCAGAACGGCCGTCTTCGTCAATATTGCCTAGTGAGATAATCGGTAAATCTGATGTCATGCATTTCTTACCTGACGTACAAACTCCAGGAGATTGTCGTGTCCACCTGATCGAAAGTACAGTATTTGAAACTTGCTGTTGACAAACGGACTATAGTCCGGTAATATTCTAGCAGATAAGCGGACTTGAGTCCACTTGCAAAAATAAACTAAATACAATTACTTAGGATAAGGAGATTATAACAGATGAACTGGCAAATTGATTATGCACATTCAGAAATAAACTTTGCGGTACGGCACATGATGATTTCAAAAGTGCGCGGCAGCTTCAACAAGTGGAGTGGTATCGTAAACTTTGATCCGGAAAACCCCACGAACACCACGGTGGATGTTACCGTGCAGTTGGCAAGCGTTGACACCGGTGAACAACAGCGTGATGACCATTTACGCTCCCCAGACTTCTTTGATGCGGCGACCCATCCTGAAATGCACTTCAAAAGCACAAAGGTCGAGCAAGATGATGATAACGAAGGCTTACTGTATGGTGAACTAACCATTCGCGGTATCACCAAACCAGTTATACTGGATGTGGAATATGCAGGACAGGCTAAAAGCCCATGGGGTACAACCAACGCTGGATTCTCTGCCACCGCCAGCATCAATCGTAAAG
>JACSSI010000222.1 GCA_014879345.1 Anaerolineae bacterium
CTTCGCGGATAAGGATCATCGCTTCACAGAACCTGTCGAGTTCGGCCAACGATTCGCTTTCCGTCGGCTCAATCATTAGCGTACCCGGCACCGGGAACGACATGGTGGGGGCGTGGAAACCGTAATCCATGAGCCGCTTGGCCACATCTTCTGCCGTAGCAAATTCCTTGAGCGGACGCAGGTCGAGGATGCACTCATGCGCCACACGGCCGTTTTCACCTTTATACAGCACCGGAAAATGTGGATTGAGTTTGTGAGCAATATAGTTGGCATTGAGAATGGCAACACGCGTCGCTTCCGTTAAGCCCTCCGCGCCCATCATGGCGATGTAGGCAAACGAAATCGGCAAAATGCTGGCACTGCCCCACGGCGCTGACGACACCGCGTTAATGGCCTGCTCGCCGCCCACGCCATCAATAACGGGGCTGTTGGGCAAGAACGGAGCCAGATGGGCGCGTACCCCAATCGGCCCCATGCCCGGGCCACCGCCGCCGTGCGGAATGGCAAATGTTTTGTGCAAATTGAGATGGCATACATCTGCGCCAATACGGCCAGGACTGGTGATACCGACCTGGGCATTCATATTCGCCCCGTCCATGTAAACCTGTCCGCCTAACTCATGCACCACCTGGCAAATTTCGATGACAGACGCTTCAAACACACCATGGGTTGAAGGGTACGTTATCATGATTGCCCCCAACTTGTCGGCATGTTTTTCTGCTTTGGCACGCAAATCAGCCACGTCGATATTGCCATTATCATCACATTGCACAATCACTACCTCAAAACCGGCCATGACGGCGCTGGCCGGATTGGTGCCATGCGCTGAACTGGGAATAAGGCAGATAGTGCGCTGGCCTTCACCTCTATTTTCATGGTAGGCGCGGATAACCAGCATACCAGTGTACTCGCCTGATGCGCCCGAGTTTGGCTGCAAGGAAATGGCATCGAAGCCGGTGATTTCGCCCAGCCATTTTTCCAGTCGGGCAAATAGATGGGCGTAACCTGCTGCCTGCTCGACCGGCACAAAGGGATGCAAGCCGCCAAATTCAGGCCACATCACGGGCAGCATTTCGGCGGTGGCGTTAAGTTTCATGGTGCAGGAGCCGAGGGGAATCATGGAATGGGTCAGCGAGAGGTCTTTGGCTTCCAGGCGGTTGATGTAGCGCATCATTTCGGTTTCAGAGTGGTAGCTGTTGAAAACGGGATGGGTGAGGAAGGCGCTGGTGCGCTCGAACGATGGTTCATAGCTTAATTCAACGTCGTCGGCGAGGGTGAACAGGTCGATTTCGCCAGCTTCTGCGCCGAAGATAGTGAACAGTTTTTCCAAGTCGGCGGCCAGGGTAATTTCGTCCAGGGAAATGCCGATGCCGCCATCGTCAAAATAGCGCAGGTTGACTTCGGCGTTTAAGGCGGCTTGCCGGATTTGTGCCTGGCTGTGTGGCCCGCTGCTCACTTTGATGGTGTCAAAGACAGGAGCATCGTTGACGGTGTAACCGAGTTGTTGTAAGCCATGGGAGAGAACGGCCGTTAACAACCGAACCCGTCGTGCAATCTGCTTCAACCCAGCCGGGCCGTGATAGACCGCATACATCGAGGCCAAAATCGCCAGCAAAACCTGTGCCGTGCAAATATTGCTCGTCGCCTTTTCACGGCGGATGTGCTGCTCGCGGGTCTGCAATGCCAGGCGCATGGCCGGGTTGCCATGCGAGTCCACAGAAACGCCAATCAGGCGACCGGGCATCTGGCGTTGGAACTGTTCACGAGTTGCCATGAAGGCGGCGTGGGGGCCACCGTATCCCATCGGCACGCCAAAGCGTTGGCTGTTGCCCACCACGATGTCGGCATCAAATTCGCCCGGCGCACGGAGCAGAACGAGTGCCAGCAAATCGGTGGCAACGGTGACAAGTGCTTCGGCGGCGTGTGCTTGCTTTACAAATGGCTCATAGTCGATGACATCGCCGTTGGTGGCGGGATATTGAACCAGTACGCCAAAGGTGGGGGTGCTGAAATCATAGGTGGTGTGGTCGCCCACAATCACGTCGATGCCCAACGGTTTAGCGCGACCCTGCACCACGGCGATAGTTTGCGGATGGCACAGTTCGGACACAAAGAAGGTATTGGCCTCTGATTTACGTGGTTTTTGGCGCTGGCAAAGGGTCATGGCTTCGGCGGCGGCGGTACCTTCGTCTAGCATGGAGGCGTTGGCAATTTCCATGCCCGTCAGGTCGCTGACCATCGTTTGGAAGTTGATGAGCGCTTCCAGTCTGCCCTGAGCAATTTCTGGTTGATACGGGGTGTAGGCGGTGTACCAGCCTGGATTCTCGAAGATGTTGCGCAAGATAACGGGGGGCATGATGTTGTCGTAATAGCCCATGCCGATGAAAGAACGGTAGAGCTTGTTTTGCTGTCCCAATTTGCGCAATTCTGTCAATAGTTCAGATTCGCTGTAGGGGATGTCTAGATTCAGTCCATTTTCTAAAAGGATATGGTCTGGCACTGCTTCGTAGATGAGCGCGGCCATCGAAGGCAGCCCGAGGTGTTCCAGCATGGTCTGCATGCCTTTTCCACGCGGCCCGACGTGGCGGTCTACGAAATGATCTGTGGGATTTAACAGGTTTCGGTTGTTGGATGGAGCGGTTCGGGGGGAAGTTGGTATCGCTAACATAGGTTTCTCCGGTTATTTAGGTTAGGGGTGGGAAGGTAGGATTTTAGTGAACAGTTTTCAGTGAACAGTGAACAGTGGGTAAGTGGGTTTTACTGAACACTGTATACTGTTCACTGTTTACTTTTAATCGCGGCTGTCGAGATATGCTTTATAGGCGGCAGCATCCATCAGACTATCTAGTTCAGAGGCGTCGCTGATTGTGATTTTGATGAGCCAGGAGTCGTAGGGGGCTGAGTTGAGTGCTTCCGGGGTGTCGATGAGGTCTTCGTTAACGGCCGTTACCTCTCCACCTACTGGCATCAACAAATCAGCCGCTGCTTTCACGGACTCGACAACACCAAAGGTATCACCAGCGTCAAAACTGTCGCCTTCGCTGGGCAGCTCCAAATAAACAATGTCAGACAGGGAATCTTGGGCATAGTCGGTAAGGCCAACTGTGGCGCTGTCACCTTCAACCAAAACCCATTCGTCATCCTGGGTGTACAACAATCCGTCTTTAATTTCGCTCATAACTCTCTCCTTATATTTTTTTATTGAACCGCAGCGAACGCGGAGGACGCGGAGAAAACTCTTTGAACTCTTTGAACTCTGTGGCTTCTTGTGATTAGAAAACAAAAAGGGGGTGCATTGCAAATCTCTTTGCGCTGCACCCCCTGTTATAAACCTGTTTTGGTCTGGTCGTCTAGTGGTCTCGTAGTTTGATAGTCCCGTAGTCAGCAACTATCCGACTACCTGACTAAACGACTACCTGACTAAACGACTAAAGTCATTTCAGAGGTATACGGTCTGAGCGGTCCTTTTGCCTGAGAGTTTCACTGGACTAATTCCCAGCTTGCCCCTTCGGCGACGATGCCAGTGTTCAGTGTACAGTGAGACTCACTGATTACTATTTACTGACAAGTTCTCTCCCGAACGGCCGTTTCCCTTTATTCAATTGTCAAATTTTCTGTGCTTGCTGACATTGTACCGTCTGGATTCTGCATGTGTCAACAAAATGGGTAAAATGGGTCACATGTTAAATGAACCAACAATCAGCAGCAATGGCGTGGTGCGGCCAACGGCCGTTACCGTGAACTTATCCAGGATTACGGAGAATTACAGGGGGATAGAAACGGCCGTTTCTCCCGCCAAAGTAATGACCGTCCTCAAAGCCAATGCCTACGGCCACGGCCTCATCGACATCGCCAAACACGTAACCACACTCGGCGTCCCCTACATCGGCGTTGCCTTCCTGGAGGAAGGCATCCTGCTGCGTGAAGCGGGTATTGAAACACCAATTTTGGTGATGGGCGGCATCCTGGGCAACCAGATTCCCCTCTTCTTGCAGCACAACCTGACCCTCACCGCCTCGTCTGTAGACAAATTATCTCAAATAGATAAAGCGGCTGCTGAGATGGGTGTCACCGCCAAAATTCATCTCAAAATCGATACGGGCATGGAGCGCATCGGCGTCCACTACTACAGTGCCGATACCCTGCTTGAAGCTGCCCTCACCTGCCCACACTGCCATGTCGAGGGCATCTACACTCACTTTGCCAACGCTGATGCGGCAGATTTAACCTCTGCTCGCTTGCAATTGGAACGCTTCAATCAGGTGCTTTCCTTTTACGAGAAACGAGGCATACCACGACCCCCACTCTGCCACACAGCAAACTCTGGCGCCATTTTGCAGCTTCCCGAAGCCCATTTCGACATGGTACGGGCCGGCATCGTGCTGTATGGCGTTTACCCTTCTGCCGAAGTGCGCCAAACGATTCCAGTGCGCCCGGCATTAAGCTGGACATCCCATGTGGTCTATTTCAAGGTGGTGAAACCAGACCATCCAGTGAGCTATGGCTCCACCTGGCAAACAGACCACATGGTGCGCGTAGTCACAGTGCCGGTAGGCTATGGCGACGGCTATTTCCGCAGCATGTCGAACCGCGCCGAAGTCATCATTCGCGGCAAACGCTATCCGATGGTGGGTCGGGTGTGTATGGATCAAATCATGATCAACATCGAGTGGGACTCCGCTTATAACGACGATAAAGTCATCCTCATCGGTGAATCTGGTGAGGCTGCTATTCGCTGCGAAGATTTGGCAGAATGGGCCAATACCATCCCCTACGAAATTCTGACAAACATCAACACCCGCGTGCCGCGCATTTACATGATTGACGATTAACGATTTTGGATTGACGATTGGGGTTTAAAAAGCGAACACCCCCGTCCAGGAGGGAGAAACGGGGGTGTTCACTTTTTTGGCGACTTCATTTACGAGTATAGGCTCGATACATAAATTTAATCTAAGCTGAAGATAAATGGTTGATTAGTATGGGACAGATCGTTTGAGGCAAAGCGCCCCATGCTCTTGCGTATAGACGGTTATTCACGCACCAAATACAGTTGATTTGCCAATTCTGTGCCATCCGCCGCCAGCGCCGTTAAACGAGAACCATCGCTGCGAAACAAACCGACTTCTACCTGGTAACACCCATCCGCAGCGAGCGATGAGAGGGGGATATGCTTCACGTCATGAATGTGTGTGCCGGGGGACAGGTAGATAAATGGCAGCATACGCTCCAGGGCAAAACCACTGCCTTCGCCGATAAGATTGCCCGCGCAATCAAAGGCGTTGCGGAAGATGGTGGCTTGCGGATCCTCGCCAGTAAACGCCCAATCCAGGTCAAGTACCAAGACATTATCTTCAACGATAAAGCTGCTTTCGGTTAAGTAGACGTTGTTTTCAAAATTGGCAAGATAGGTGGTGGGTGACTGTGTATCTCCTGTGTTGATTTGACCGGCATAGATGAGTTGTGAACGGCCGTTATCCTCATAAGTTGTCAACCAAACCCGATCATGCAAGTATGCTTCTTGCGTAAACTTCTCCATGTGCCAAAACTCGTCTGGTCTTTCATTTGCTGTCGCCAGATAATAATCGGTTAAATCTGGTCGAATTTCGGGGAAAGTTGCCACCGTCGCTTGCCAATTGACGCCGCTGTTCAGTTCAACTAAATCCAACGTGTTCAAATAAGGAGCCAGCACCGCCACGCCATCATTGCCGATGGGATACCACGGCCGTTTATAAGCCAACCAGTTCACCGCATTGATAACCATATCCTTGCTGTCTGGCGATGCTTGCGCAATCGCTACCATGTCGGTTAAAGGCGCGAGGGCAAACTCATGCAGCGTCACCTCTCGCCGCACATAGATGATGGGCAGGACTAATGTGAAAACGAGCAGTGCGGCCACGATTGCTGTTTTTAGCCACCACCGTTTGAAAATGAGAACGGCCGTTACCATCCCCGTCGCCCAAATCATCGCCCCGCCAGCCCCCGTAAAATAGAGCAGACGCGGACTAATCGAGATGTAATCATAGGGCAGCGCCACCACACTCGGCAGCATCGCCAAGCCCATCCAGCCCAGCCCCAGCAGCAGAATGCGTAACTGTCCGCCCCGCCACAAAATTACCGCCACCAGCGCCAAAAACAAGCCGCCAATCAGCCAAATCGCCGTAATATCGCGCCAGCCTTGCGTTTGCATCAACCATGTAGCAATCGGCTGGAAGGGGTACGTTGGCCCTTGCAAGAAAAAGGAGGTTTTCATCAGCGCCAATTCGAGGCTGTCTAACTGGATGGCGATGCCTTCATTATCTGTTTTGGGGACGGCGACCCATACCGGCAAAAACAGCGCACTCGCCAGCGGCAGACCAACCAGCCACCACCACTGCCGTCGGGCAAAGTGCCAATCGTAAAGCAAATAGGTCAGCGCCATGATGGCTCCGGCCATGATGCCTGCCTCGTGGGTAAACGCCGCTAACAAGGCAAAGACCAATGCTGCCGCCAGCCATTTTTTCTTTTCGGTGCGTTCGTATTGGATAACGGCCGTTACCCCCATCAAGGTAAAAAACAACACCAACAAATGAGTTGCTGACGCAAAATGCACCACCGGTAAGATGGCAAAGGGATAGGTGATGAAGAGAACGGCCGTTAATAGTTCAACCAGCCAAATCGTGCGCCTATCCGATTCCCGTCCACGGAAATAAAATTTCCCCGCAACCATGCCCAGCAAAATACTGTTAACAACATCAAGCAACAACAAAAATAAATGAGGCATCCACGACGCCCCAACAGGCACAATATCCGTCACCAGTTTGTTAAACGTGAAAACAACAGGACGATAATAGGGCAGTCCCGTCACATCCGTCCAAACATCCAAATAGCTTTTGGCCGCAGCAAAATGAAAATTGGGAAAATCATCCCAAAAATAGGGCAGCCCCACCGTTGGCGCATACAACAACAGTGCCAGCCCCAACGGCAGCAAAACAAGACTTAAGCCATAACGATAACGACGCAAAAAATTCAGCATAGAAGTTGCAACCTTGCAACCCTGCAACCTGATAAACAAAAAACCTGCCAGATTATACCAACCTGACAGGTCATCGTTAAATATTCGTAACGGTATCGGTATTTGCCAAAATCTATGTGCAGCGGCGGCTGAGCTTGTCGAAGCCAAAGCGGTGCGGGTACCCCGCGCTCTCCGCGGTTAAACCTAACTCAACCGACCCTTAAATTCCTCGGTCAACGCGGGCAGCACCTCAAACAAATCACCCACAATCCCATACCGCGCCAACTTGAAAATCGGGGCTTCCGGGTCTTTGTTGATAGCCACAATCACCTTCGACGTGCGCATCCCGGCTTGATGCTGAATTGCGCCGCTGATACCAGCCGCGATATACAAATCCGGGCTGACCGTCTTGCCTGTCTGCCCCACCTGATGCTCATAAGGAATCCAGCCGGCATCAACCGCCGCCCGAGAAGCGCCCATAGCT
>JACSSI010000223.1 GCA_014879345.1 Anaerolineae bacterium
CTGCCGCTCCCCGTCTGGCACAGAACCTATGTGCCAGCGCCGGGCGGCTCCCCGCAAGCGGGAAGTGACTTTTTTACCAACCTAGTGGCGAGAATTAACAACAAGCAATTCTCGCCACCAAAAACACTTACTGAGAAACAATGTCCGAAAATAGCCAAACTACCAAAGTGTTCCAAAACAAGAAAATCATTTATGTCCCAGAAGATTTATTCCCCCTTTCTGGCTCCATCACTGTGCCAGTCGTTTTAACGCCTACGCAATTTGACGCCTACTGGAAATTAGTCCAGGCGAACGATGACAAAAACAAACTGCACGGCGTTCTCGATGTCTACGCCACCAGATTGCCTCTCATTACCGAGAACAATCTGCGCTTTATGGACACCCCCATAAAGCTACCCGAAAATCCATTAGAACTGGTTGACCAGGCCATTGCTCCCTTCGTTGTGGCAGCTACGCAAAACTGCATAGACCGCGCCACACGCCTCCCTACCTTGCCCAAACTATCCGCGAACGGCACGAAAGCATAGGTTTGGGTAACACGCCAGTCACGCCCTACCCGTGGGCATGGCACATGGCAAACTGGTGTCATCCGAAGTACAGCTTTTCAGGCGACTGGCGCATCCCCTATCCCAAAAAGGACTGGCATGAGGAGATGCGCTGGAATGCCTTTTTATTAGACGCGATGATTCATGCATTGACTGCTGACGCCGTATTCTCTACATCCGGAGAAAACTGGGGCGAAGCCGAGATTTCTTTTTTTCGCAAACACATAGACAGCCTGGACGAAATCGAATATGAGCGAAAAGCAATTAAAAGCAACGGTTAAAATTGATAGCGATGTCGATGGCCTGAAGCGCATCGACATCCAGGCTACAAATACCGAGAAGAGCATCAAGCAGCTAAATCGCACCGGCGAGGATCTGAGTAACACGCTCAGAGAAACGGCGTCGATTAGCGACGAGTTCACAAAAGAGCTTCAATCTCTGCAAACCAAAGCCGCCGATGTCGAGGAACAAATACGATCCTTGAATCGGCGGTTAGAAGAAGCCGAGCCAGACAGCAACGAGTACAAGCAGCTTGCCACGCTCATGGAAGACGCCGGTGAAGAAGCTAAATTCCTTGCCGATGTTTATCAAGACCTAAACCAGCTAGTCGAATTAAATGGAGAGCTAACCGAAGATCAGCGCCGACAACTTCAGTTGATGACTGACGAACTCGGCGATACGCATGAATTTCTCCGACGCACCGAGGATGTACTTGACGATCTGAATGACGGCTTCGACGAATTCGGACGCGAAATAAGGCAAGCCAGCCAGCAAACCGCAAACGCAAACGACGAATTCCAGCAAACCAAAACTGAATTACAGCAACTCGAAGACGCAATCAAAGCGTCTGAAGTGGCATGGCGGGAAAACAACAATACAACCATCCGGCTGCGAGGCACTTATAAGCGCTGGCGAGAAGAGGGCGTACAGACCTGGCAGCAAATGGAGCAACTCTCAGCAGCCATTAAAGAGCAACAAGCCCGCGAAATGGGCTTGATCAACGAGACCCGCGAACTCATCAAGCAGCATGACAAACTAAACGGCGTCGTCGATGACTCCAGCAGCAAGTACCACCGTCTTGGGCTTGACCTACAAAACGCCGAAGGCTGGATCAACGGCATGAATAACGGTGTTGTTCGGCAGCACAAAGACATGAAGTTGCTCAAAGGTGCGCTAGATGACATCAATGCCAGCCTGACACCTGCCGCGCTCCTGGCCGGAGCAGCGGCCGGCGCTTTTAACATGGTCGTGGATGTGGCGCGGAATGCAGTTAATGCCGTTGTCACGTTTGTTCAAGAATCCATCCAAGCTTACGAGGATTTCGACCAAGGTGTCCGTCAATCAATAACACTCGTCGATGGCTTCAGCGACTCGATGAAAGATAATCTGCGCATCCAGGCCAGGGAAGCCGGTAAAGAAATTGGCCGGTTGCCAGAAGAATACCTACCCGCGCTCTACCAGGCGCTCTCACTCGGCGTTCCCGAAGATAATTCCATCGACGCCGTTAAAGAAGCCAGCATCGCGGCCAGGGCCGCAAATGCCGAATTAACAGGCACATTGGTGACCGGCCAGTCCATCGTGAACGCCTACGGACAAGATGTCTACGATCTTTCCCGCGTCTACGACCTGCTTTTCTTTGCCGTTAAATACGGCGCTGTCACCATCGAAGACTTAAACGCTGGCATGAGCGAGATCACTTCTGTAGCTGGCGAAGCCAATGTCAGCCTGGAAGACGTAGTCTCCGCTGTCATCGTCATGACCAAACAGGGCGATTCATTCGCCGAATCAGCTGGACTTATGAGCAATATGCTCACGCAGCTGCAAATCGAATCAACAGCAATGGGCGGCGCCTTCAAGGAAGCCTCCGGTGTCAGCTTCCGTGAATTTATTGCGAACGGCGGCAACTTGGCCCAGGCACTGCAAATCATTGAACAACACGCCAAAGACACAAACACATCCCTTGCTGAAATGCTTGGCGGCGCTTCCAGCTTCTACCGCGATCAGCAAGCTATGCGCGGCGCATTAGAACTAACGGGCAAGCACATGGAAGAATTCATCGCGCTGTCCGAGCAAGCCGCTGACACTAGCGGCCTCGTGGCCGCTGCCAACGCAGAAGTGGCCGACAGCCTGTCTCTGGCCAGAGCCAACACTGAAGCCACCACAGAGGCAATGAAAATACAACTAGGCGAAGCATTAGACCCGCTCGTCCGGAAGCAACTTGAATGGAAAATCGCCCTCGCCGAAGGAGCAGCCGCTCTACTTTCGGTCACGAATAACGATTACGGCACTCAAATCACAACCATGATCGAGGCCGATATAGAGGCCATTCAGACAAAAGAAGAGTTGCGCCGCACCACGCTGGCTCTTGCGGCATCCTACAAAGAATCCCTCTTCTTGGGGATGTATAACGTCACCGGCGCATCGGACGAACTGGAAACAGCACTCAAAGATTTAGTCGCCTCTCAAATCGATCTGTCTGGTATTAACGTCAATACCACCAGCATGTATCAAGACTTGTACGAGCAACTAAAAGCCGTTTACGGCGGCGCAGTCACGCTTGAAAACGGCTACATCAAGTTGAATGGACAAGTTGTGGAACACGCGGGAACACTTATCGGCCTTGCCCAACAACAACAGCGACAGCGAACCGAGCAATACCAGATGATTCTGGCGCAACAACGCCAGGAAGCTGCCATGAATCGCACTAGCGACGCAATCGCTCGTCAGCAAAGCGAAGCCGCTGCTGCCGATCAGAAATTCGCTGAATATCGCCAGCAAGTCGAAAACCTCCACCAAGTGCTAGAGGTCTTAGATGGCGATACCGTGCGTATCGAGCTTGAAGGCGAATTAACAGACATTCGCTTCCGCAATATCAATGCTCCGGAAATCCAGCATGGCGATGAGGCTGCCATGCCCTGGGCTTACGAGGCCATGAATGCCACACAAGCCTTTTTCGACGAGAACCCACTTAACCTACAGGGCCAAATGGATCGGGAGTCTTACGACCGGATTATTGCCTCTGTGCCTGAATTGGAGCGCGAACTCGTAGCACGAGGCATGGCTATCCCCCTGCCCGTGCATATGACCGAAGACCCGGAGACGTTCGCAGAGATGGAACGCCTGACACAACGGGCGGCGCTTGCTGGTGTGGGTATGTTCAAGGATCAGGCGCTGGCCGCGCGGGTTTTGAACGGCGAAATGGTCGATCTCGGGAAATATTACGAAGAAGTCGCCAACCATCAAGCTCTTCTTACCGACTACTTCAAGGAAGCAACCGGCCCCGTTTCGGCGCTTTTTGACGCCTATCAAGGGCTGGCCGACGCGCCAGCCTGGGGCATCGAAGAAGCAAAAAATGCCGTTATCGCTGGGAACGAGGCAATTGCACAAAGCTACCGTGAAACCGCCTACGAAGTCTATCTCGCTCAGAATGGTGTAACACAAGGAACCATCGACATGGGCGTCGCTATGGGGATTTTTACAGAAACGGAAGGACAGGCCCGACTTGAATTCGCCAATACACAAGCCGCCATCGAGGAGCTTATCATCTCGCAGCACAACCTGAGACTAACCGATGATGAGCTTGTTATCGCCACACAGCTGCTTATCGAAGGTTTGGTCAAAACACCAGGCGAAGCGGCCAAGGCCGCTAAGGGCATGGATGGTCTTGGCGCATCAGCCATCTCCGCACGGGACAAAGTGCGAGATGCCCACAATGCCTTACGGAATGCTGAAGGCAACTACTCGGCTTCGTTCACCACAACGCACACGACAATCAACAAAACCTACAACAAAACCTACAACGAACAAGTGCCAGGCGTAGGAGATAGCAAGGCAGGAGCAAACAACAAATATACTGGCGGCAGATTACAAGCAAACAAACCCTATATCGTGGGCGACGGCCCAGGCGGGCAGCTTACCCCCTACTCCGAACTTTTCATTCCAGACCAAAGCGGGTATCTGCTGGATGCCAGCACCACGGCCGCGCTGCTAGGCAATTCGCGGACGTCCCAAACTACACAAACTCCTGTGCAATCCGAGGGTGCTACTTACATCTTCCAAATAACCATTGAAGGTGACAGAAACGACCTTGACCACGTTACGGCTGCGGCCACAAGCGGCGTCATGCAAGCTGCCGCCCAAATAGGATTACTCGTATGATCGTCACACCCATCTCATTCGGGGCATTAACCCTGCATAACAGCACGAGCCATTTTTCGGCAAAAACCATTATTGTCCCTTACAAGGCCAAAATCCAGCTTATCGAACTGCCTGGCGGCGTTCTCTTTGATACAGCACTTGGCGGCGACGGCCCGATCCTGCCCGGGCACCTGACCGCCAGCGTTGTCATCTCGTCACCATCTACAGCCGCGCTCTCTACGGAGATAGATACCATCTTCACATTTTTTGGTAAATTGGAAACCCTTTCAGTACGAAAGTTAGATTCTACAATCATCACCTGCGATGCCAGAATCGAAACCATTGAGCTAGTCCATCCATTCAAAATTGTTACAGGCACTAAAACAAAGGTCAATCTCAATTTTCAGTGCATCACACTCTTTAGCTAAAGTATCCATCATGACAAATAAAATCCGCGTAATCTTAAGAAATCAACTCACCCTTATCCTGGAACATACCCTGACTGACGTCTTGTCGGCCACGGGCAATTACCACATCAACAAAACAGGAACCGGCTCCTTTTCCGTACCCTACACACCAACCGTAGAAGCGCTGCTTATTCAAGGTGTAATAGCAGAGGCCAATACCACCTACGGAGTGAATATCACTTCGCTTATCATCAAAAGCGTCGATCTCCAGATTAACAATGGCAAGGCTGTCTTGGTTGTCTCAGGGCCAACCCTGGACGCTGAATTAAATTACTACAATGTATTTAGCAATACCATTGGCAACGGCGCCGGCGGAAGAAGCAATTCAAGCGACATTACTCGCTTAATGGCTTATGTTCCAGATTGGGGCGCCAACCTCGATTATCCTTTCCAGGGAACCGCCACCGGCACAAATTTAGTCGGCAAAGGCGAGTCTGTACTCCAAATGCTACGCCAAGCCCAGGAGCAGTCTGGTGAAATTTTTACTGTGTCTTCTGTGGCCGCACTTCGTTCTATAGCCTGGCACAGAACACCAAAAGTCACCGGCATCACATTCAAAACATCAGACACTCCAAACGCGGATTACTTCGACCCGCAAGCCTGTTTGATTGCCTCCCTATCACGCGATACCAGAATCAGCGAACTGGTCACCCGCATTATTCCAACCGGCGCCGGACTTGGTGCAACCGCCCTCACCCTAAAACACGTTTCGGCTGCAAACCGCGCCATTTTTAACGCAGCCTGGCCCGATTACACCATCAATTATGATTCTAACTTAATCACCAACAACACAGCAGAACTTACACACCTGCCTGTAACAAGGCCGGTCCAATTCGGTAATATCGAGCCAGAATCAAGCACAACCGCCAACCTTGAAAACGCATCAATAGCACTGCTCAACGCATCGCTTCGATGGCTAGAGGCAAGAAAGGGTCAAACATCACTATACAAGATTCGCGTTTTGCCAAACCTTTATCACCAACTTCTCCCAGGACACCAAGTCGATGTTGATTACCAAAAGGACAACGTAAGCATTACCAAAACCCTCATCATTCTAGATATTACTTTTTCCGCAAATCTAGATGCCCTGGTATACGCTGATTGCACTTTAGCTGAAGAAATTGTTCAGCCCCCTGAAGACAGCGATTTTGTCGCTGCCAAACTAGCCCAAACATCCACAATCATAAACCACGCAACCGCATCCACTTACGTGCCACTCCCATCGGGCTTGATAGCGGCAGCCTGGGATGGCACTACAAAAACATCAGCAAACAACGGCACAATTGATCTATCGTCCGTATTTGGCTTACCAGCCAACATAAAAGCAGTCACTGCCAGGCTTGCCGTCAAAAGCGCCAGTTTAGACCACCGCCTGACGCTTGGCCCAAGCTCCACAGCTACAGATCAATTAGTCTGCCGAACACAAAACGTAAATCAATTGGTTGAAAACTCTGGCATTATAAACTGCGATGACAACGGCGACATTTACGCATACGTTGTTGGCACTATCACTGTTTATCTGCGAATTTGGGGTTATTGGATATAACCAACTCGCTTTTACTTCTCACAAAAAGGAAACCATCATGATTATTCTCGATAAATCCGCAGCACACCACAACGACTTACTGGTCATCCAAAATCACTTGTTAATGGCGCAGTATCTCACTGAGCAAGTTAACCGCAAACTTGCCAATTCGACCGATACCCAGGCCGCTGAACTCTTCGGCCTGCCAACGGCAAATATCCCCGCGCTCAAAACGGTAATGACAAACGTTGAGGCCGCGCTCAAAACCAGCGCGGTAGAAAATCTATTAGGCCAATTATCATAACTAAAAAGGAGATTTACCAAATGAATAACATTACACCAGGCACCCAAACCTCAGAATTTAAGATGACCGCGTTTACCAACGTGGTCAACGCGATTTTAGCCCTGCTTATCGCTTACGGCTTGCTGACGGCTGATACAGCTGCCATCTGGCAATCCGTCATCCTGTCACTGGTTGTCTTTGCGATTCCCATCGCCACAGCCCTCATGAACAAAGAATACACACGCGGCCGGACTGCTTTGAAAATCGAAGCAATGCAGCCAGGCGCGGCGCAAGCGCGTGCTGAAGCTGCCGAATAACCAACGACCATATGGATACACCTGAACCAACTAAAAACGCGAAGGTACTGTACTTGTGGTCTCTTATTGACGAATGGGCATCTCTGATCTCGTTGCTGCACATCCTTGATCTCGATATTAACATTCGCCGCGAATTAGAAAACATTCGCAGACAGAGACCACCAGACAAAGAATCAATTGCTGTCGAGCGTACCAGA
>JACSSI010000224.1 GCA_014879345.1 Anaerolineae bacterium
ATTCCAAACATATTTGAACTCACCCTGCAAACATTTGAAGCCCAAGATGCCAGCATCATTTTAGTAGACAAGAATATTCAAGTTACCCGACTATGGCTTTCTGAAGATTCTGTTTACTCAGAAAATGATGTCGCTTTTATTGAAGATGTGCTGGCACATGGCGTAGCTGGCTGGGTTATTCGTAACCGACAAGCCCTACTCATTCCAAACAGCCAGGAAGATGATCGCTGGCTGTCAAACAGCGCGGCCACTTCTGAACCCTGGTCGGTTATTTGCACCCCTTTTATCATTCGTGATGAAGCAATGGGCGCTGTTACCGTAAGCAAACAGGGTGTAGAACAACTCGACGAAGCTGATCTAAATGTTCTTAATATATTTGTCCATCAGGCCGCTAATATCCTTGAAAAAGCGCTGATTGTGAATGATTCTCGTTATCAACTGAGTATTTCCGAGTTGTTTAATGAGGCCAGTCGTAGTATCAACTCGTCGCTTGATTTAAATGAAGTGATGCAGTCGATGTTGGTGCAAATGAATGAGTTTCTCCATGCTGAGGCGATTTCGATTGCGCTGGTAGATAAACAAAGTAACGAGTTGGTTTATCAGGTAGCGGCCGGTATTGGCAGCAATGATATTGTTGGTCTCAGATTGCCTTCTAATCGCGGTGTTTCTGGCTGGGTGATGGAACATGGTAAACCAGCTTTAGTCCACGATGCAGACCAGGAACCACGTATTGTCAAACTGGGGGATGAGCGAACGGGTCATCACACGCGAGCGATGATTTGTGCCCCTATTACCTATAAATCGACTGTCTTGGGGACGATTCAGGCCATTAACCCTATCGACGGGCAGTTTACGGAAAGTGATTTGTCACTGTTGGTGAATTTAGCCAATATCGCCAGCAGCGCCATTGCCAACGCCCAGCAATATGCCCGCACCCAAGAAGCAGAAGCCCGCTATACCAGTCTTTACCAAGACAGTATTGACCCTATTATTCTAACTGAGGTGGGCGGACGTATTGTTGATGCTAACCGTCGTGCCTTTGCGTTCCTTGGCTATCCACACCAGGATTTGCTCAATAAGGCTATTCAGGAACTGCACCCACCAGATGCGCTTTTGCCTAACACGGAACGGATGGAGACCAACTCTGTACGTGTTTTCAACAGCAAAATAATTATGCAAAACGGCCGTCAGGTGCATGTTGAAGTTTATGCCAAGCGCACATCTTATGGTGACAGTGAATTTGTGCAGTGGATTTACCATGACATCTCAAAGCAAATTGAGTTAGAAGAGATGCGTAAAGATTTGCAAGCGATGCTCTTCCACGATTTGCAAAGCCCTCTGGGCAACGTCATTTCCAGTCTGGAGCTGCTGACTTATGAACTACCACGCGATAGTAGTCCGGCGCTGCTGGAAATGCTAGACATTGCTATGCGCAGCAGCAGTCGCCTGCAAACGCTCATTCGTTCTTTGCTTGATATTAACCAGCTTGAAGCGGGGCATCCTATCAGTGAGCAAAACAGAATTGAGGTGCAATCTCTGATTGACGATGCCTGGGAAACTGTAAAACCCGGGTATGAAAAACGAGGGATTCCGCTGGTGCAAGTTGTGGCAGAAAATGTACCTGATGTGTATGTTGAAGAGGATATGCTCCGCCGCGTTTTAGTCAATCTCCTAGACAACGCCATTAAATACAGCCCAGATAGTCATGAAATAACAATCAAGGCCGTTCCCGCTGACAATGGCATGGTGTTGATCAGTGTCAGTGACCAGGGGGATGGTATTCCAGCAGGGTTACGCCGGATGATTTTTGAGAAGTTCCGCCGCATCAATACAGACACGTATTCCAAGGGTTTGGGTTTGGGTTTGGCTTTCTGCCGTTTGACGGTGGAGGCTCATGGCGGTCAAATTTGGGTGGATGATGCCCCTGGTGGTGGTGCCTGTTTTAATTTCACAATACCTCGATGGAAAGAAGATAATGCAGCATGAGTAATCGCCGCTACTACGAAGACGCTTATACCACACAGTTTCAAGCCAATGTTGTTGAAAAGATTATAGAGAACAAACGCCAGGGTCTCATTCTGGACGAAACGTATTTCTACCCAGAGTCTGGTGGTCAACCTGCGGATTGGGGCAAGATTAACGGCCGTTCTCTAACCCATATCTCTATCCGTGAATCTGATGAGGCGGTGGTGCATTGGTTGGATGGTGATATGGGTGATGTGCAGGTGGTAACGGCCGTTATCGATTGGCCACGTCGTTTTGACCACATGCAGCAGCACACCGGGCAGCACATTCTGTCACAAGCCTTCATCCAAATTGCCGAAGCGGAAACCCTTAGTTTCCATCTGACTGAGAACAATCTCACCATTGATGTAGACCGCGTGGATATGACTGAAGCTGAAATCACGGCAGTTGAACTGCGTGCCAACCAGGCCGTATGGGCAAACCATCCCATCACAGTCCGGTTTGTAACACAAGACGACGTTGCAAGCTTGCCTTTGCGTAAAGTGCCGCCGGTTAGAAACGGCCGTTTACGCCTCATCGACATCGAAAATTATGACCTGACCGCCTGTGGTGGCACCCACGTCAGCCACACCGGCAGCGTTGGCCTCATCAAAATCGTCAAACAAGAAAAACGGGGCGATAAAACGCGCATAGAATTTTGCTGCGGAAACCGCGCCTTGCAAGATTATGCACAGAAGCATACTATTGTGAGTGACCTGACCGCCGAATTAACCACCAGTGCAGCAGAAATCATGCCATCAATTATTAAAATACGGCAAGAAAATAAAGAAGCACAGCGCACCATTAAAAAACAAAAAGAAGCACTCATGACCGTCGAGGCACAACAAATCATCGCCAACAGCATCCAAATTGGCACAACGACAGTCGTCAAGCAAACTTTTGCCGAAGACAGCCCAACCGACTTACGCGCTCTGGCTGCTCAACTGACAAAACAAGAAGGCCTCATCATCTTGTTTGGGCAATCTGGGAAACGTACCCAACTGCTCTTCTCTCGGTCTGGCAATGTCTCCGCCGATATGAACCAGCTATTGCAAGCGGCTCTGGCACAGATGGGTGATGGCGGGGGTGGCGGCAGTCCTCAGTCTGCCCAAGGCGGCGGCCCAGCCCATACCAGTCAAGAAGTCACAGACGCCTTGGATGCAGCCCAATCTAAGCTGGAAAAGATGCTCTCATCGTAGGGATGGTTTATCAACCGCCCTTACCAAAGACACTGTTTTAATTCATGGAACAACTCGCACCAGGCATATTTGCCGAAACAGATTTTATTGGCGTCAACGTAGGCGCAATTTCCACAAGCAAAGGCATTGTGGCAATTGACTCACCCTCTTTTCCCCGAGATGCACGCAGTTGGGCATTGACGCTGCATCGCACCAATCATTACGCCGTTCTCACCACCCTGCTCACCGACTTCCATGGCGACCGTACCCTCAACACCCGCTGGCTCAACGCGCCGATTACCGCCCATACGCTCACCGCTGAACGGCTCATCAGCTACGACAAGCGATTCCCAGGCTATTTACTGGAAAGCCTGAGCCAGCGCCACCCAGATAGAGGCCGTGAACTCAGCAACAGTCCTGTGGAGCGAATTGCGGTAAGTTTTGATGGCACGCTTACCCTTTTCAAAGGCGGCAAACATATTGAGTTAACGGCCGTTCCCGGTCCCACTCCTAGCAACATCTGGGTTTCCATACCTGATGCCAATGTTCTCTTTGTGGGCGACACGCTGATGGTAGACACCCATCCTCTTTTAACAGAAGGCAACTCTGCCCAATGGCTGGCAAGCCTTGATAAACTGGAATCGCTGGCTCCTAAACTGATGGCGATTGTACCGGGTCGCGGCCCCATTTGTGACGGCTCCGCCATCGCCCCCGTCCGCGACTATCTCATCCACATGCGCCAAATCATCCAGCAGCACATCGCCGCCGGAAAAACACAGGAAGAAACGGCCGTTTACATCCCCGAATTCCTTTCCGCCTTTCCCGCCCACGACCTGCCACTCGACTGGCTAAAACGCCAAATAAAATCAAGTTTGGATCATGTGTATCTTGAGTTAAAATTAGAATCTTCAATCAAACAGCCTAAACCATAGGCGTTTGCGGCAAAAACATTCCTAACAGGCAACGGGAAGGCCAACAAGGAATGAGAAGAGGGGAAAATGATTCAAAATCACAATAACGCAGATGCGTTACAACAAGTTCCGTTTTTTGCTGATCTTAATCCGGAAGAATTAAGCCAGCTTTCAGCCCGCCTTGTACCCCGCCGTTTCAGCTCCGGCCAAATCATCTTTCACCATGGCGACCCGGGCGGTTTACTCTACATTATTCGCACAGGCAAAATCAAAATCACCTACTCCACCCTGGATGGTCAGGAAGCCTTGCTCGCCATTCTCGGAGCCAACGATTTCTTTGGTGAGTTAGCTCTTCTCGATGAAGCACCCCGTTCAGCCACAGCCGAAGCCATCGAAACCACCGAAGCCCTTACCCTGCATCGGGAAGATTTCATTCGATTCCTGCGCAACAACCCGGATTTCTCTCTGCACGTTCTGCAAACACTCACCCAACGAATTCGCAATCTCAACAACCAAATCAGCGACATCTTCTTCCTGGATTTACCGGCTCGCCTCGCCCGTGTGCTGCTTAATTTAGCCAATCAACACGGCGTGGCTTCAGAGCAAGGTATTCGCATCGAATTATCCCTCACACAAACCGATCTGGCGGAAATGACAGGCGCTACCCGCGTTAGCATCAACAAGGCGCTTGGGCGTTTCCGCCGCGAAAAATGGATTTCAGTCAAGGGGCGCAAATTTACCATCCTGGATGCTGACGCGATGCAGAATCTCATCCAGATTTCTGGCGGCGCACTCCTGTAAACCACCACTCAGCTTGCATCTACGAGATTAACAAAGATTGAAGATTAAAGAGTAAAGACTCACATAATTTCCAATCTCTGTTACCTGTTTTAATAAAGCCAATAGCCCCCAAATAATAGCTTCAGTACCGTTTAGCTCGTTCGCATCAGTCCCACAGCCATTACCAGCAAAATGATATAGCTTATAAAAGGCGGCCAATCGTGCATCACCAGAGTCCCCAACACTATGCTCACTACAGCCAACCCAGTAATAACCCAGCCTACTGTCGGTAAGACACCGGCCACTGCCAAAGCCGCGCCCATCAAGGCAATCGCCGCCAAAATACACAATGTTTGTGACCAAAAAACCCAGCTTGCACCCCCCATCACAATAGGCGGCACACCAGGATCATAAGTGCGAATCATCTCAGCAGCATGAGCACCCAATTGAAGGCGCTCAATGCTGATGGGCAGCCAGAGTAAAAATCCGGCAAAAAACAGGATAGTTGCCCCAACCGCCAGCCAGCGCGGAGCCGAGCCGGGCAGATGCACCGCGATGATGGCAAAGAGAACGGCCGTTACCAAATAAGCCACCGGAAACAAAATCGCCTGCAACGGCCAACCGATCCGATCATTGGCAATCGCAGTCAACTGATCGAGCGGATCAGAAGGCAGCGGCCATTGCCTAAAATAAGCTGCCGACCCTGCGCCAATCATGAAAATCACAACGGTAACCATCAAGGTCACCCCAATCCAGCGCCAGCTTATGAACGTATTAGCGGTTTCCATATGTAATTCTCCCTGAGAAAATAGAATGAAACTGGTTTTGTACAAAAAACCAGTTTCGACATCGCCAAGTTAGGACGATGAATTTGGACAGGGCAACGGCCGTTCAACAAAAAACAGAAGTGGAACTAGCCGATTTTGTCCAGGCAGTCTGTATAACGAAAACGGCCGTTTCCGCCATACTGTAAAAACCATAACTGCCTACCGCTTATTGCTTACCTCAGGCAACGGCCGTTGCTTCAATCTCAATCATCATTTCTGGGAAAGCCAGCCGAGCCACGCCGATCAGCGATCCGGTGTGTCGACAACCAGCCTCAGCCAAACGGCCGATAAAAGCATCATAATTGGCAAAAAACTGGTCTACGTCGGTCGTAAAAATGGTCAGGCGCACGATGTCGGCGAATGTAAATCCGGCCTCGCCCAACAGCGTCTCCAGATTATCCAGAGCCAGCGTAATCTGGCTGCGTATGTCACCGGCATGAACAGCTGCGCCGGAAGCATCGTTAGCCGCCTGCCCAGAGCAGTAAAGTGTGCGTTGGACGCCACTAACTGCATTCGCTTGTACATAACCAAACTCATCTTGCCAATTCCAGGGGTTAATAATTTGTCGTTCCATTTTTGATTCTCCTTATGCAAATGCAGATATTGTTTTAGGTGCGACGCACTTCAAAACAGGATAGATACAGCACCTGATTAACTTTGTTACTTTACGGGTGCAGTGAGATAAACATACAGTGCCGCCAGGTCATCATCGTGCAGGCCAGCAGCTATTTGCCATGGCATTGTGTCTGGGAAAGCCGTGCCGTCTGGTTTGATCCCGCTGCGCATCATCGTAAAGAATTCTGCTTGGGTGAGTTCGCTGATCAACGGTCGTGGATTGGGCGTACCTGGGTCGCCAGGGGATGGGGCAACACCCGTCACATCTGGCCCATGACAACCACTACAATCGGCGAAGATAGCCACGTACGCACCGTATTCGGCAGTCACACCCTCAGCCGGAGCCTGGACTGAAGCGGCGCCAGATTCCGCGGGCAACATGCCCGCCCCTTTCATGGCCAATCCCAGAAACTTCAAGTTGCTCCCCGTCTCAATATCAGATTCGGCCGCAGGCAGCGAACGCAAGTAAGCAATAATCGCTTCCGTATCGTCATCACTTAACGCTTTGTATGGCATCAAATCCATAAAAGGAATCAGGTCTCCCTCTTGGTTGATGCTGTGACGCATTACCCGAAACAGTTCACCATCGCTGTAGTCGCCCAGCTTACCACCCGGCGTCAGGTTCTCTGTGACCATATTGCCCATAAAACCAAACCCTTCTGCAGCGGCAATGTTCCAGCCGCCCGTTAATGGATGCTGTTCAGTCGGGTTGCCAGCACCATCAACCGCAGCATGGCAACCAATGCACGAGAGATTGACCAGATATTCGCCGCGGGCAATTTGTTCCGGCGTCATCGCTACGGTCAACTCCGGCGCCGGGTCTGCGCCAGGGAAATAGGCCGCAGCAAAACCCTTGCCCCCGGTAATGGCAATCGCCGCAAATAGCAATGTCATCAACCCGGCGCCCAATCCCCCCACAATCTTCACCCACAACTTTTTGGCGCGTATCGCCCGATACGTTAGCCAGCCAAATAAAACCACCAGACCAATTACAACCAATAATATTAAAGTGTTCACAATCATTTTTCTCTCCTTAAAATAGATTTGTCGCCAGTTTAATGAAGCATCATTTAGAGATCGTTTATTCAAATATTGCTGACTGTTTTTATTGCTCAACAATTAAAGTACCCATCATGCCCGCCGC
>JACSSI010000225.1 GCA_014879345.1 Anaerolineae bacterium
AGATGTGTATAAGAGACAGGTGCGTAGTGCGTAGTGCGTAGTGCGTAGTGCGTAGTGCGTAGTGCGTAGGATTCGCTGGACTACGTTCTACGCACTACGCACTATTTATTTTATAGCGCAAATTTTTCGATGGCTTCAGCGACACCGCTGTGGTTGTTGTCTGATGTGATATAGTCGGCGATGGCTTTAACGGCCGTTCCCCCATTCCCCATCGCTACTCCCACCCCCGCCATTTGCAGCATTTCCAGGTCATTTTCACCATCACCAATCGCCAGCATTTCCTCCGGCTTGATGCCCAAATCAGCTAACAGCATTTTCACGCCGCGCCCTTTGGAGGCGCCGGGTGGCAGCACTTCAATATATTCAGGCACAGCCTGGGTGACGGTGGCACGATCCCCAACAAGTGTTGTTAATTGGCGGCGGGTTTCATCATTGGTAACTTCATCACTGATTAAAAACTTGTTGATATGTATCTCATCAATGAGTGGCAGCAGTGAACCGACAACTTCAAGCGGTGGTTCACCATATTTTTCATGCAGCAGTCGCTGGTAGGCGCTCGGCCAGGGAGCCAAAATCCGCCTGCCGCAGTAAGCACTTTGCGGCAGGTTGTGGGCTTCACAAAAGTGGATGAGTTGAACGGCCGTTTCCCGATCCAATGCCTTTTCATGGCGCACAGAACCGTCTGCATTACAGATAACCAACCCCTGCGTAAACACACCGGGCGCTTTGATACCCAGTCGCGCCATCACCGGCACGGCAGAGGCATACGTTTTGCCAGTGGCAATAATGACCTGAATACCTCGAGCAACGGCCGTTTGCACCGCCCACACATTTCGCTCTGAAACCAGACCTTGATCATCCAGAAGTGTGCCATCCTGATCGATGGCAATAAGCTTTATCGTTGACATGGGGCAGAATAGTATCAAGAAAACAAACCTTCGCCCAAGTCTGTTTACATTCCTGGCAAGTTGTCGGATAATCAGAAAAATTATACCCTTGTGGAGATGAGCATGTCAGATTCATCACTTTATACTTACCCTCCAGCCCACGCTGATGACATTATTGACGATTATCACGGCACGTTGGTGCCAGACCCTTACCGTTGGTTAGAGGACTCTGAATCTGAAGAAACGATTGCCTGGACAAAAGCACAGAATCAATTTGCTGAAGCATTTCTGCAAGAACTGCCCGCCCGCGCCACCATTTATGAAAGGTTGACGAACCTGTGGAATTACCCCAAATTTTCCGCGCCGCGCAAGCGAAACGGCCGTTACTTCTTCCGTAAAAATGATGGCTTGCAAAATCAGTCAGTGCTATATGTGCAGGACACACTGGAACACGACCCCGCCCTTGTCCTCGACCCCAATACCCTGAGCGCAGACGGCACTATCGCTCTTCTGCAAGAGTCTTACAGCAAAAACGGCCGTTACCTGGCTTACTCTCTGGCTGAAAGTGGCTCCGATTGGCAAACCATCCACATCAAAGATTTAGAGACAGGGGCTGATCTGGCTGACATCATTCACTGGTGCAAATTCAGCAGCGTAGCCTGGCTGCCAGACAGCAGCGGCTTCTTTTACGCCCGTTACCCCGCCCCCGGCGAAATGCCCGATGCCCCACCCAGCACCCATCAAAAAATCTACCATCATCAACTCGGCACACAACAAGCTGACGATACCCTCGTCTACGAACGCCCCGACGCCATAGACTACGGCTTTGACCCTGCCATCACCGACGACGGCCGTTATCTCATCATCCACGTCTGGCAAGGCACAGACCGGCGCAACCGTTTTTATTATCGAGATCTGGCAGGCGACGGCGAGATCGTGCGGCTGCTGGATGAGTTGGATGCCAAATATGTTTTACTGGGCAGCGACGGTCCTGTCTTCTATTTTGAGACAGATTTGGATGCAGAAAACGGCCGTTTAATTGCCATCGACATCACCAAACCAGCTCAAGAAAACTGGCGAGAACTCGTGCCAGAGCAACGTGATGTCATCGACTTTAGCGCAATGGTCAACAATCAATTTGTCGTCGCCTATTTGCATGATGCTCACTCCAAACTGCGCCTGTTCCACCTGGACGGCACTGCCGCAGGTGAAATCGAACTGCCCGGCATTGGCGCCATTTTGGAACTGGCTGGTAAACGGGAACACACCGAACTATTCATCAATTTTCAATCCTTCCTCTACCCGCCCACCATCTTCCGCTACGACTTTACCAACAGTCAATTAAGCCCCTTCCGTCAACCCCAGGTTGATTTCACCATGGACGCCTACGAGACCATCCAACGGTTCTACCCGTCCAAAGATGGCACAAACGTGCCTATGTTCCTCACCTACAAAAAGGGATTGCAACTGGATGGCAATAATCCAACAATCCTCTACGGCTATGGCGGTTTTTCCGTCAACGTGACCCCCGCCTTCCATCCGGCACGGCTGGTGTGGCTGGAGATGGGCGGCGTGTTTGCCCAGGCCAATTTGCGCGGCGGCAATGAATACGGCGAGGCGTGGCATGAGGCAGGTATGCTAGGCAACAAACAAAATGTGTTCGACGATTTCATCGCGGCAGCTGAATGGCTCATCCAAAACAACTATACCAGCAACCAGAAGCTGGCAATACAAGGCCGCAGTAATGGGGGACTTCTCGTCTCGGCGGTTATGATTCAGCGGCCAGAGTTGTTTGGGGCTGTCCACTGCGGCGTGCCAGTCACCGATATGCTGCGTTACCATCGTTTCACGGCGGGGCGGTACTGGACGCCTGAATATGGCAACGCGGAGGAAAACGCCGCCCATTTTGAGTTCTTGCTGCCCTACTCACCCGCCCACAACGTGAAACCAGGCACAGCGTACCCGCCCATTCTCATCACCACCGCCGACACAGACGACCGGGTAGTACCGATGCACTCGAAGAAATTGGCAGCAGCTTTGCAAACGGCCGTTCCCTCAACCAGTCACCATCCCCAAATCCTGCGCATCGACTTGAAAGCAGGGCATGGCATGGGCAAACCCACCAGCAAACTCATCGAAGAAGAAAGCGACATTTACGCCTTCTTGTGGACAATGCTAAATAATAATTAACGTATGTACACCTCCTGGAGGTCGCAAACCTCCGGGAGGTTGGGGCGGCATTTTAAGGTACGGATTAGCGCAAGGATTTATTCATTGACTATCACCAAGAAGTTAGAAAACTGGTTATTCGAACCAAATCCTGAAATCAACCAACAAGAACAACGCCGACAAGCCAGGTTTTTGTCTAAGCTGTTGGCATTTTTGCTTGTGGTTGTCACAGGCTATCTACTGGTTATTCGACTGTTTGTGCCTGGACAAGATCAATTGCACCAATCCATGAGCGCGGTCGTTACCATACTCGTCCTGTTAGCTGCTTATGGGGTAAGCCGCACACGCTGGTATGAAACGGCCGTTTATGTTTTCGCCATAGGATTTGGCTTAATTGTTGTCTTCACATCGCAAACGCCGCCAAAAAGCTTCACCCTCCTCGTCTACTTTCTGATCCCAGTCATATTAGCCACCATGGTGCTTTCTATAAAAAAAACAAGCATTGTCGCCATCATAGAATTCATTTTCATGCTTTGCTTAATCTTCTCCCTCAAAACGCCGCTCCTGTTTTGGCAAGAAATCACACTTTTAGTCACATTTTATGTGACCCTCGCTGGCATTATTTTGCTCTCTATGCACCACCGCAATCAACTTGAACAAACGAGGCAAGCAGAAATACTCCATCAAGAAGCTCGTCTACAAACTTATTTTGACAATGCCTCAGACTGGTTGATTGCTTTAGATGCCCACGGACTTATTTCCTCCATCAATGACGTAGCCTGCCATGAATTGGGTTATGCTATGGATGAACTCGTAGGGCAGTCGCCAACCGTGTTTGTCTCCCAAGAGAACCAACCCACCCTTCAAGCATTGATTAGCGAAATGTTTCAAGGCAGAGAGATACCCTATGCCACCATTGTGGTACAAACCAGAAACGGCCGTTCCATTTGGCTTGAAGTAAAAGGACGCAAATTATTTAAAAACAACGAAATCGTAGGCACCTTCCATGTTGCCCGAAACATCACCGAACGCATTATTGCAGAAAACGCCCGCGAAAAACTAAATCGCGAAATCAAGCTCCTATACGAAACCGGACGCCAACTCGGACAAAAAATTGATCTCAAAACTATCTACAACATCATCTACGATGCCATCATGGCTGTCGTCCCCTTCAAAACGTTTATCGTCTCCAGCTATGATAGAGAAAGTCAAATACTAACCGTTGAATTTGTACGCCAACCTGATCAAGAAATAGAGACGGCACAGTTCCCCCCACTCTCAATTGATGATGAAAAAATAGGCATCCAAAAAAATGTCATCCTCAACGGTGAATCTCTGTTGTTCAACGACTATTTTAACGAAGTCACCAACACACAATATTTGCACTATTGGCCCACAGAAGGTGAAGAGATTCCTGGCAAAACAATCAATTCTGTTCTTGTTGTGCCCCTAAAAATCGAGAATCATGTGCAAGGTATTATTCAAATCCATGACGATAAAATAAAAGCCTTTAGCCCAGATAATCTTTATTTCTTAGAAGCCTTATCACCCCATATCATCGCAGCCATGACCAATGCCAGCCTGCTCCAGCAAAGCCAAAACGAACTTGTCGAGAAAGAGCGGGCAGAAATAGAAGCACGAAAACGGCAAGCTGTCGCTGAAACTTTACAAGCCGCAATCGCTATCTTAAATTCCAGTCTCTCTTTGGAAGATGTTCTCACCCAAATTCTTATCCAACTGCGCCATGCCATTCCATATGACAGTGCTTCTATCCAACAAAAAGAAGGAGATCTCCTTATTCTGAAAGCAGCGCGTGGGTTTCAGAATAATACCAGGCTGCTTGGCTTAAGTTTTGGCATTGATGCCAATCTGCCCAATGCGAAAGCTGTTCGCACGCAATTACCTCTGGCATTGGATAACGTAAATGAATCCTACCCTGAATTTGATGATATTGCTTTGAGTTATCAGGCAGAAAAAATCTGCTCATGGCTTGGCGTCCCTTTGATAGCAGAGGGAAATGTCATTGGCATGATTACGATTGACCGGAATGAAGAACGGCCGTTTAGCCAGGAAGAAATCGCGCTCGCCACAACATTTGCTAATCATGCAGCCATGGCCATGCACAATGCGGCGTTATACCGCAAACTAGAAACCCACAGTGATCTCCTGGAAAAAGCGGTACATATGCGCACGCTCGAACTCCAACGAACCACAGAACAAGTACAAGCCATTCTCAACAACAGCCCTGATGCCATCCTCTTCTTAAACGCCGACCACACCATCCAAAAATGGAATCCTGCCTTTCTACACCTCTTTGAATATGAAGACGATGAGGTAGAAACGCTTCACTTTTCACAACTGGTGGCAGAAGCCGATCAGGATAAATTTAAAGAAGCCATGGAAACGGCCGTTACCACCCCCACCACCCAACGCATAGACCTCATGACCCAAAGCAAAAACGGCCGTTTCATCGAAGTCAACGCCGCCCTGGCACCCATCCAGGAAAATGGCATCCTCTCCGGCATCATATGCAGCCTGCACGATGTCAGCCAATTCAAAGAAATCGAGCGGCTCAAAGACGCCTTTGTCTCCAATGTTTCCCACGAACTACGCACACCCATCACCAACCTGCGGCTGCACCATGATTTACTCACCCTCAACCCCATCAAACAAGATGTCTACCTGGAGCGATTAGGGCGCGAAATTGACCGTCTCAACCTTATCATTGAAGATTTACTGCGCATCTCACGCCTGGATCAAAAACGGATCAGCCCCACCCTGGCAGAAGTAAACCTCATAAACCTGGTCGAACAATACCTCAACGACCGTCAACTATCCGCCCAACAAAGGCAGATTACACTCTCCCTGTCAAAAGAACCAACCATCCCACCCGTACAGGGCGATGCCCGCCTGTTAGAACAAGTCATCGGCATTCTGCTCACCAACGCCATGCATTACACACCGCCGGGAGGACAAATTTATCTCTCCCCCCAATTCAAACAAGAAAAAGGTCAGGGATGGGCTGGCATCAGTATCAGAGACACAGGCCCCGGTATACCAGAAAGCGAACAATCCCAGATTTTTACACGCTTCTTTCGCGGTCTATCTGCCATTGAATCCGGAGAACCTGGCACGGGACTAGGCTTAGCCATCGCTCAAGAAATCATGCACCTTCACCAGGGATACATCGAACTTGAAAGCAGCAAACCAAGTCATGGTTCCACCTTCATTATCTGGCTGCCATACTAAATGCATTGTCACAAAAGTAATTCAACCAACAAGCCGACGCCTGAGCTTGTCGAAGGCAAAGGCGGTAGTGATATAGCACGCATCGCTTTGGCTTCGACAGGCTCAGCCGCCGCTAATCTCAGAAAGATTAGATTATTTATGTTACACAGTACTAAACCAATCTCCTGGAAATTTGTTTACAACCAAACATGGTTATGAGCAGCTTCCGGGAGGATCATGAGGAAAATTATGAAAATTGGCATCGTCTTTCCCCAAATCGAATTCGGCAACGACACCGCCGCCATACGCGACTACACGCAAACGGCCGAAGCACTAGGCTATACCCACATCCTGGCTTATGACCACATTCTCGGCGCCAATCCAGACCGTCCCGAACCATGGCAAGGGCCGTATACCTACAAAAATCCATTTCACGAGCCATTATTATTGTTCAGCTACATGGCCGCGCTCACCCAAACCATCGAATTTGTCACTGGTATTCTCATTTTGCCGCAACGAGAAACAGCACTGGTCGCTAAACAGGCGGCTGAATTGGATGTGTTGAGCAACGGCCGTTTTCGTTTAGGTATCGGCAATGGCTGGAATAAGGTGGAATTCGTAGCGCAAAACCAGGATTTCCACACACGCGGCAAGCGCATCGAAGAGCAAGTGGATGTGCTGCGCCAGTTGTGGCAGCACGAACTCGTCACCTACCAGGGCCAATGGCACCACATTCCCGATGCCGGTTTGAACCCGCTGCCAGTGCAGCAGCCCATCCCCATCTGGTTTGGTGGTCATGCTGACGCAGTTTTGCGGCGCGTGGGGCGTATCGGCGATGGCTGGCTGCCCAACTATAAAACAGCGCAAGAAGCCCAGCCATCTTTGGCTAAATTGGATGCGTATTTGGGGGAAAACGGCCGTTCTCGTGCAGACATCGGCATCGAAGCCAGAATTTCCTACGGCGATGGCAACCCAGACACCTGGCAGCCCTTACTCGCAGAATGGCAATCTGCCGGCGCCACCCATATCACCCTCAACACCATGTACCTCGGTTTTGACACGCCAGCCAAACATATGCAAGCCATGCGCCATTTCGCAGAAAATCTATGATGCCCTTTTATCCAGAAAACAAACAAGTCCCTGAAAG
>JACSSI010000226.1 GCA_014879345.1 Anaerolineae bacterium
TAAACCGGTAATCGTGTCATGCCCGCGAAGGCGGGCATCCACAGGTGGTGGCAAATGGATTCCCACCTTTAGCCTGCCCTCGTGTAGACGGGGGTGGGAATGACAAGTTTATTACCGAAATAAATTTTTAATATTCATAACGGGCAGGCTAAAAAACAGCGCTAATTGAATCGCTTTTATTTCACAACCAGCGTCCCCACCATGCCCGCTTCTTTGTGACCAGCTACCGTACAGAAAAACTCATATTCACCAGGCGTCGAGGGGGTGAACTCAACCGAGAGGCTTTCTCCGGTGGGCGCGGCTACATGAATTTCTGGTTCCATGCTCATGCTGCTCATATCATGTCCCATGCCGTGTTCTGACTCTTCGGCCATCACGTCTCCGGTATGGGGCATTTTCATGATACTAAAATCATGTTCCAATACGCCTTCGTTGTGCAGCGTCACATGTACTTGTTCTCCTGCTTTCACCTCAAGACGATTGGTATCAAAGGCGATGTCTGTGGCTGTCAACGAAAGTTCTGCTTTTGTGTTGGTGGTCTCTGTTTTAGCACCACAAGCTGTCAGCAAAACGGCCGTTGCCATCAATAAAATAAAAATCACTTGTTTCATTCGTTCATTCTCCTCACAATGGTTTGTTAGTCTAGCCCACATTCTAAACCAGATTGTTTCTTGTGGCGCTGCGCTGTTTGGCGTGAGAGCGATACGCTAAATGGCCTATTGACCATTTTTTGGTGGTTGACGGTCAATATGTTTCCAGCTACCTTCTATGACTATATTTTGACTGTAACCCAATCCTGTAATCGGAAGTGCTAATGAATAAATCAATTCGTGTTTTGTTAGCCGATGACCATGCCGTTGTTCGTGCTGGCATCCGTCAATTTTTAGATCAAGACCCTGACATCACCGTTATCGCGGAAGCGGAAGATGGTGAAATGGCCTGCCACCTCATCGAAACGCACCGCCCCGATGTGGCCGTGCTGGATATTCAGATGCCTAAAGCGACGGGCATTGAGGTGACACGCTGGGTTCGCGCACACGTGCCAGATGTGGGCGTTCTGGTGCTGACGGCCTACGATGACAGCCCTTATGTGGTCGCTGTTTTGCAGGCGGGGGCGAATGGATATGTGCTGAAAACGGCCGTTCCCAAAGATATTATTCAGGCCGTGCATGACGTGAACGAAGGCAAATCTGTCTTAGACCCCGCCATTGCCTATAAATATATGGCTCATATAGCCGAAACCAACAATGCCAAAGCCGAGTACGAACTGCTGACAGAGCGTGAACTAGAAGTGCTGCTCCTGACCAGCAAAGGCTTTACCAACAAAGCGATTGGGGTGCAGCTTGGCATTAGTGACCGTACTGTGCAAGGCCATCTGGCAAACACTTACGGCAAACTGCAAGCCAGCAGCCGCACAGAAGCAGTGATGAAGGCAGTCTCGCTGGGGTTGATTCCGGCACAGCCGTAAGATGAGACGTTGGCGCAGTTTTCCCCTGCAACTTTTTTTGTTTGTGGTCTTGCCGCTGACGGCGCTGCTGCTGGTCATTGCCTTTGGCAGTTTGGGTCTGCATCAACAGGCGATGCGGACTATGGTGGGGGAACGGGATGAGCGAGCGACCCGGGCAGCGGCGGCGGCAATCTCTGAACAGCTTAAACACCGGGCTTCTGCGATGCGTAGTCTGGCTTTGCAAACGGCCGTTTCCCATGATCCCCTGCACACCTTAGCCGATGCCGCGTTTATCCTGTCTGATTTCGATGGCGGCATCGCCATGTTCGATGGTCAGGGAACCCTGCTGGCGGCCAGCGACCAGGCTCAGCCGTGGGCAGCCCAACTCCCCGCTGCATTACCGCCAGATAGCATTGCCCAAGCCTTAACCGAACCCCAATTTGTGCCTAATCCCGCCACTGAAGCGGATACACAAGCACACATGCTTGTGATTGCCCGCACCAGTGACAATTATTTGGCGGTTGGTGCCTTTTCGCCGGTGGCACTGGCACAGCGAGCTTTGGTGGACATGGTGGGTACCGACGACAAGGCAAGGGCGTTTGTCGTTAGTCAGGACGGGCAAATTGTCTATCAGTCGGGCGTGCTGTCGCTGCCTGATCCCGTTGTGACACAATATCCAGGCATCGCCGACGCCCTACGGGGAGAAAGCGGCGCATTTTATCTCTCAGTGGATGGGGCTGAACATGTGCTGGCGTACAGTCCCATCGCGCCCGTTAACTGGGCTTTGCTGATTGAGGAACCCTGGCGCGAGGTGGCAGACCCCTTACTGCGCGGCACGGAGATAGCGCCCCTGGTTTTGGTGCCGGTGGTGGTGATCACGTTGCTCGTTTTATGGTTTGGGGTACGCCAAATTGTGCAGCCGTTGCAGTCGTTGGAACAAAAGGCGACGGAATTGGGCTGGGGGCGGTTTGAAGCCATTGAAGAGCCGGTGGGAGGCATTAACGAAATCCAACGGCTGCAAACGGAACTGATTCATATGGCGCACAAGGTCAAGCTGGCGCAGCAAAGTTTGCGCGGCTATCTGGGCGCTGTCACCACCGGGCAGGAAGAGGAGCGGCGGCGGTTGGCGCGTGAATTGCATGACGATACCTTGCAATCGCTGATTGCCCTGAATCAGCGGGTGCAGATGGCAAGCCTGACGGCGCAGCACAGAGACTATGCCGTGCAGTTGCAGGAAATGCAGGCAATGATTGAGCAAACGATTGCCAATTTGCGTCGTTTGACTCGTGACCTGCGCCCCATCTATCTGGAAGATTTGGGGCTGATTCCGGCGTTGGCTATGCTTACCCGTGATGTCAGCCGTTCTCTAAACATTCCGGTAACATTTGAAACGTCGGGAACGGAACGGCGCTTGAGCGGGGTTAAGGAGTTGGCGTTGTATCGGATGAGCCAGGAAGCGTTGAGCAATATTGCTCGCCATGCTCAAGCCTCCGAGGCTGATGTGAAACTGGATTTTGCGCCAGATGCCGTGACGCTGTTGGTGGCGGATGATGGCGTTGGCTTTGATGTGCCAGAAAGCCCGGCTGAGATGGCGGCCACTGGTCATTTTGGTTTGTTGGGTATTCAGGAGCGTGCGGAGTTGATTGGCGCACATTTGCTGCTGGAATCTGAATCTGGCATTGGTACGACGCTCACGATTAGGCTGGTGGATAACGGCCGTTTCTACCCAGATACAGGCCATTTGGCGGGGTAAAAATACGCAAAAAAGCGCTGTTGTCATTTTCCCTGTTTGGTAGAATGGGTTTATGCAGACGCCATCTCATGTGCTGATAACGGCCGTTCTCGCCCACAAAGGCCGCAATCCAACCCGCATACCAGTCCATAAACCAGCCCTGCTAATCGGTTCCGTTTTACCCGACATTCCTTTTGTCGTGCTCACCATTCTGTATGAAATTTACTATCGCTGGTTTGCCCCTTTCCCCGGCAATGCCACCATTATGGAATACCTGCATTTCGAGATGTTCTACACCGACCCGATTTGGCTGATCGGTCATAATTTCTTTCACTCGCTGGTAATCAACAGTCTGCTTATTGGCTTGGGTTATTGGGGATTTAGGCGAGACTGGCGCATGGCAAGTCTGTTATTCTGGTTCGGTGTGGGTGCGCTATTTCATACCCTCATCGACATCTTCACCCACAACAGCGATGGGCCACTTCTCTTTTTTCCACTCAACTGGCAGTATCGTTTTACCAGCCCGATTAGCTATTGGGAAAGGGCCTATTACGGTCAGGCTTTTATGGCAGCGGAATACACCCTTGATTTCCTCATCCTTGCCTACTTTGTCTGGTTTTGGTGGCGTCGGCGGGTAACGGCCGTTACTGATTAAAAATAAACACAATTCAACTTTATAGGAGGTAACTATGAGCCAACACACCCACCATACAACAACATCTGCACAAAAATGTACTTGCTGCCGGATTTGCAGCTTAGAATCAGATAGTCACGCAGAGCATATGAAACATGGTGAGCATCAGGAACCCGCTGACCACAGTGACCACAGCGACCACAGCGACCACAGTGACCACAGCGAACACAAGGGACATGGCGGCCACAACCACATGGGTCACGAGATCATGTTCCGCAACCGTTTCTGGATCAATCTGGTTCTGAGTATTCCGGTTCTCATCTACAGCCCTGCCATTCAAGGCTGGTTTGGCTACACGGCTCCTGTCTTTCCTGGCAGTTTCCTCATAGTACCCGTACTTTCCACGATTATCTTTTTTTACGGCGGTCTGCCCTTTTTACGCATGGCTACGTGGGAACTGCACGAACGCCAGCCAGGTATGATGACCCTCATTTCGTTGGCAATTAGCGTGGCGTACTTCTACAGCATGTCTACGCTCATCTGGGATTTAGGTGAAGATTTTTTCTGGGAATTAGTCACCCTAATTGACATTATGCTTCTGGGTCATTGGCTGGAAATGCGCAGCGTGCGCCAGGCATCCGGCGCTTTAGATGCGCTGGCTCAGTTGCTGCCAGATACCGCTGAATTGGTGCTGGCCGACGGCAGCACCGAAGAACATCCCGCCAGCCATCTTAAAACAGGCGACATCGTACTGGTGCGTCCCGGCGCAAGTGTGCCAGCCGATGGTGTCGTGGTAGAAGGCGAGTCTGAAGTAAACGAAGCAATGGTGACGGGCGAATCGAAACCGGTGGACAAAACGCCTGACTCGTCTGTGATTGCAGGCACAGTCAATGCGGGCAATGGCAGTTTGCGGGTGAAGGTAACGGCCGTTGGTGATGACACTGCCCTCTCTGGCATTATGCGTCTCGTTGATGAAGCCCAACAAAGCAAATCAGAAACACAATTGTTGGCTGACCGTGCCGCCTCCTTATTGTTCTATGCCGCTGTGGCGGCTGCCCTCATCGCTGGCATAGCTTGGACACTCTACTACGGCGAAATCAACGCTCAAGTTATTGCCATTGTGGTAACGGTACTCATTATTGCTTGTCCCCATGCGTTAGGGCTGGCCGTGCCTCTCGTTGTTGCCAATACCACGGCGCTAGGTGCCGAAAACGGCATCCTCATCCGGGATCGGCAGGCAATGGAGACGGCGAAGGATTTGAATATCATCGTCTTTGACAAGACTGGCACACTGACCAAAGGTGAAATTGGTGTGGTCGCTATCGCTACGGCTGACGATCAGGCAGCGGATGAAGCATTGGCGATTACGGCCGCCATTGAAGGGGATTCGGAGCATCCGATTGCCCGTGCCATTCGCCATTCAGCCGCAGAAAAACAGCTTGGTCTGCCCACCATCAGCGGCTTCGAGATTCTCAAAGGGCGCGGCGTCAAAGCGACTTATGACGGGCAGACGGTGTATGTCGGTGGCCCAAGGCTATTGGAGTTTTTAGAGGTAGAACGGCCGTTAACCCTAACCCAATTTGCCCAAGAATCTGGCGAGAAAGGGCAGTCTGTTATCTACCTGATACGGGAACAAACACTGGCAGCGGCGTTTGCTTTGGCTGATGAGGTGCGTGCGGAAAGCGGAACGGCCGTTTCCGCCCTCCATGATATGAATATAGAAGTTGCTATGCTCACCGGCGACAGCAAAGATGTCGCCAAAGCTGTCGCCGAAGAACTAAAAATCGACCAATACTTCGCCGAAGTGCTGCCCGCCGATAAAGACCAAAAGGTCATGGCACTGCAAAAACAGGGCAAGCAAGTGGCTATGGTGGGTGACGGCGTGAACGATGCCCCGGCGCTTACCAGAGCCGACATTGGGATTGCCATCGGCAGTGGCACCGACGTGGCTGTAGAATCGGCTGGTCTCATCTTGGTCAAAAGCAATCCGCTCGATGTAGTAAAAATTGTCAACCTCAGCCAGGCCAGTTATCGCAAACAAAAGCAAAACATCTGGTGGGGTGCTGGCTACAATATTGTCATGATTCCCCTGGCGGCTGGTATTTTAGCGCCCTTTGGGTTTATTATGCCGCCTGCTATTGGCGCTGTGTTGATGTCTATAAGCACCATTATTGTGGCTATCAATGCCCAAACGTTGATGCAAACTAACCTCGAAGTTCACACACACTAAAAAACATACAGCCAGTCGGGAAACCCGCCAAATGGCCTATAAATGATAAGCCACATTGCCCTGTTGGCTAAGGCGGCGGCCGTTTATGATCCCTATGCTGCTGAGTCAGTATCTTTTACTGTGATAGGAAAGCTATGCGCTATTTCTTGTTTTTGCTTTTATTTGTGGCTGCTTGCCAGCCAGACTCTCGCTCACCAGATGACGCGGCAGGCGAGGTGGTTTATGTGCAATACTGCGCCAGTTGTCATGGCATTCGTTTGGAAGGACAGCCTGACTGGAAGGTGCAAAATGAGGATGGTTCATTTAAGGCGCCGCCTCATGATGACAGCGGCCATACCTGGCATCACGGCGATCCCACGTTGGAGGAAGCAATTCGTCTGGGTGGCGCTCGTTTGAATGATTTGAACATTGGCGGCACGAGCAATATGCCTGCTTTTGCGGAAACCCTGAGCGATGAACAGATAACGGCCGTTCTCAGTTACATCAAAAGCACCTGGAAAGAAGAAAATCGAGCCTGGCAGCAAGAAGCCACCATTCGGGAACAGACATCAGCACAATAAATTTAGGTGATAAAAGAGGAGTAAAATCAATGAGCAAGCATCTCACAAAACGTGAACGGAAAGAAGTGAAACAGCGTCAAAAAAGAAACAAAACAATCATGGTCATGGTGGGACTGGCGGCGTTAATATTGCTGGTTGTGGCCGCTGCCCTGGCGCTCTCATCTACGCCATCCTATGCTGTTGATCCCACCAACCCACAAAGTGTGGCGCTGGGAAAGCAGGTGTATGACGTGCAGTGCGCCAGCTGCCACGGCGCGAATCTGGAAGGACAAGAAGGGTACGGTCAGCCCAGTGAAGATGGCTTGCTAAAAGCGCCGCCCCATGACGAGACCGGTCATACCTGGCATCATAACAATGCCTATCTTATTGAGTCGATTAAAAAAGGTGGCGCCCGGTTGCCTGCGGATGTGGGCGTGAGTGCCATGCCGCCTTATGAAAACATTCTCAAGCCAGCGGAAATTGGGGCGGTATTGTCCTATATTCAAAGCACGTGGCCTGAAGAGATTGCCGCGCAGCAAGCCATGCGTTAAAAAAGAGACCTCCGAGGTTTTTAAAACCTCGGAGGTCTTTTGCTGTTTACCCCGGTTGGTTTCTCCTGAGTAGTCGGTTACAATTGCCCCAAGAGCTACCATTTTGGTTCAATAACTGGTGACATGTTCTGGTTTCCTTTTTAAGCGGAGGTTTTTAGCCATGAATAGGTCACCATTTTGCTTTTGGCCTGGCATTTTACTTAGCGACAATCCCACTATTTTTAAATTGGAGGAGTAAAAATGGATTTCCAACTGACTGAAGAACAGCGCGAGTTTAAGCATGTGGTGCATGA
>JACSSI010000227.1 GCA_014879345.1 Anaerolineae bacterium
TTGAAAATCGGGTGGCAAAGCTGCCCACGCCTCATCTGGAATCGGTTGACCTGGATATTGCACCGGCCCGTCATAAGCGGCTCCCTTTGCCCACCATTGGGCTGTGTAATGGGTGATCAGCATGGGGTCATAATAATGGAAGGTGAGGATGCAGTTTTCATCATCCGGCACAGCCAGATCGGCGAAGGTTTTTGCCATGCAGAAATGATTGGAGCCTAATACGATGGTGCGCGTTGGCTCCAAGGCACGCACGGCGTTAAAGGCCATGTGCGCCACTTTATTCCAATCCTCCGGATCGGGTGCAACCGCCTCGTTGAGCAGTTCGTAGGCCACTAAATCGGAGGAACGGCCGTTAAACACAGCCGAAAGGTCACGCCACAAACTCACAAAATGCGCCTGCGCTGCCGGCTCCCGATATAACGCAGGCGCATCATCCAGGAAATGATGGCTGCGTAAAATGTGCAAGTCGATAATGGCTCGCAAACCTGCGCCTTCGCACCAGTCCAGTGCCTGATTCAGCAAATCGAACGCTTCATTGTCAGAACGGCCGTTTTCATGCCAAAGCTCCTGTTCATCCACAGGAATACGCACATGATCAAAACCCAAATCAGCCAGATAAGCCACATCCGACCGCGTAAACCAGGATTGCCGCTCACTGCGACCGTCACACTGGCTCAGCCAATGCGAAATATTAATGCCACGTTTAATCTCAAATGTCATGGAAAACTCCCTGTTCTAAAATAATGATAATTGCTGTGCTTCTGGTTCACAAAACGGCTTAATACGCCGCGCCATACCTACCTCGGCACAGGCGGCCTTGAAAACCGCTTTTAGATGGTCATACTCCCGTACAGGTGCAAAATAATCGCCGCCAAAGGCTTGCTGATACTGCTGGCTCACCCCGGGAAAACGTCTGTCCAGTTCTTGATAAAAATAAACCCGCTGCCGGTCACGCAGCGTCACACCAAACGAAGCCAAAATATAGTGAGCGCCGCTGTCTGCCACCCGTTTCACCAATTCCCGGATATTGACCTCGTTGTCCTGCAAATAGGGCAGCACCGGCATCATCAGCACTCCCGTGTAGATTCCCCTCGCCGCCAAGTGTTCGATGGCTTTAAGCCGGGCAGAAGGCCGAGGTGCGCCCGGTTCCACCTGTTTGCCCAATTCATCGTTGGCGGTGGTGATGGTGAAAGAAACAGCCGTATACACCTGGCTGATCTGCTGCAACAAGTCAATATCCCGCAGCACTAAATCACTTTTGGTCAGCACATGAACGGGAAAACGGAACTGGGCAATCGTTTCCAAGGCTCGCTGGGTCAGCTTTTCATGTTTTTCAAGGGGCATATAAGGATCATTCATAGAGCCAGTGCCGATGGTGCCTTTTTTGCGCTTGCGCGACAGTTCATCTCTGAGCAGGTCGATGGCATTGGTTTTGACGAGTACATCCTGGTCAAAGCGGTCGATGCCATAACATTGACTACGCGAATCACAGTAAATGCAGCGATGCTGGCAGCCACGATACAAATTCATGCTGTATTTGAGGCCAAACCAGATGTCTGGCTGCTTGACTGGGCTTAACATTTGCCGCGCTTCGATTTCTTTTCGCATTTCGTACTGACTTCCCGAGGGTTCAGAGCTTCCGGAAAATTCCTACTCTGTTCCTCTGCGAGGGACTCTTTTTAATGCCTCGTCACGACTTAAAAGGTCAGCTAACAAAACCAACTCCCCTGCTTCATCGACCACTTCACCGTCTAAACGAGCCGCGAGCAAGCGGTCTAGAATGATGGCGAATTCTGGCCCAGGTTTGAGCCCCATTTCGCGTAAGGTGTTTCCGGTAACGGCCGTTTTCACCTCCATCCATGCCTGCACATACTTATCCAGCAGCTCACTCGTGCGCGGGTCTGAACTGGCAACGCGCACCACCAGCAGCGACCGGGGCAAATAAAAACGCAAGGCAAATACCACTTCGCTTGGTTTTGGATTTGGCGGCAACTCCGCCAACGTCTCTTGAATCTCAACTGCTGAAATGACGTCGTCGTGTGTTGTTTTGCGTACCTTGAGCCGTGCCATTGCCGCTTCTTTTTCACCAATGGTCAGCGGCAGCAGCCACAGCGCAAAATAGAGAAAGAGCGGCGAATCTGTGCCGGAAGCAGCCAGCCAGGCCGGCTCTTGCAGAATTTCAGGCACACGTTGGTATAAAACGGCCGTTTCCGCCGACCAACCCAACGCCGGATGAATTTGTGCCAACACACCCAAATTATGCAGCCGTTCCATCACCCGCACCGGTTCCGCTTCTTTCAAAGCACGCTCAATCTCATGCCGAATGCGGTCACCCGTCACCCGATCCATCATGGGCAGGGCATCACCGATTAGTTCTGCTGTGCGCGGTTCAATGGTGAAATTCAGCCGCTGTTCATAGCGCACCGCCCGCAAAATGCGCGTGGGATCATCAATAAAACTGAGACTGTGCAGCACCCGCACCAGACCATGCTGCAAATCTAAACGGCCGTTATAAAAATCCAACAGTTCGCCCAAATGAGCGCCATCAAGCCGAACCGCCAGGGTATTAATGGTGAAATCACGCCGGTGTAAATCCAGCTTTATCGAGCCGCGCTCAATCTCCGGCAGCGCCGACGGCTCCTTGTAAAACTCAGTTCTTGCCGTCACAAAATCAATTGACACCGGTTCCAGCCCCGCCAAATCATCCGGCTGCGGGCTGTTGGCAACTTGTTCACCCAAAAACTGGATACACACCTGCTGCCACATCTCGGGCGTGACAAACCATTTCGCCGTGCCAAACCGGCGATGCGTATGCACCAGTCCCCCAAAATTTTCTTGCAGCACCCTGGCTAAAACAATAGCATCCCCTTCCACAATCATATCCAAATCGGTGGGGGCATACCCCAAAAGCAAATCCCGCACCAGACCACCCACAAAATAGAGCGGCATATCTAACTCAGCCGCTTCCCCGCTGACAGCCAATACCATCGCCCATAAATTGGAAGACAACGTTTTATACAGAAGCTGCCGCATATCGGGTTCATCCGTGTCATGGGGCGGCTGAAACAAGTAGTTGAGCAAATCAGTTCGGGTGACAACGCCAATGGGATGGCTGGGCGCGTGTTCAGAATCCGCCACAACCGGAATTTGCCCCCAGCCGCTTTGCAGCATCAACTGCTGCACCCGTTCCACAGAATCAGATGGCCGCACGGTAATAGCGCCCATTTTCATGATGCGGCTCACCGGCAGACGCCCCAAATCGTGGCTAATGGCGCGGTCTACAGCACGACGAGTGAGCAAACCCACCAGTTCCTGCTTTTCTGAATCCACAACCGGATACCCTTCATGACCAAAACGCTGCATCAAAACGGCCGCCTGCTCCACCACTGTCGTTGGCTCAAGGGTTTGCACGCCATAAGACATGATTTGCATCACCCGTGCCATCGGCTCAATCGCTTGCGGCAGGATTTCTGCCAACTGTGCCACAACCTCAGCCAACGGTTTACCCACCACCATCGCCGCTGCTGCTCGATTATGCCCGCCACCGCCCAACGCCTTCGCCACCGCCGCCACATCAATAGCATCCCGGTTACTACGCGCCACCACCTGCACATCCCGCCCAATATGCACCAACACAAACATGCCGTCTGGCCCCATCGCATCCCGCAGCCGATGCACCACTGAGGAAATCTCGTCATCAAATTTGGGCGGCGCCTCGACAGCGGCAATGACAATGTTCTGCCCGTTGATGGTCTCCCAGCGGGCATTGGCCTGGAGGCTGTCATACAGGTCACGCTGAACAGGTGTGAGCGGAATATTTAGGAAACGACGCAGCACAGGCAACTGCGCCCCTTGTTCTGCCAACCAGGAGGCGGCGCGAATATCTCGCGATGTGGTGGTGTCATAGGTCAGGGAGCCGGTATCTTCGTAAATACCGAGCATGAGCAAGGTTGCTTCTTCAGATGTCAATGCCAGCCCGCGATGGCGTAATTGCTCAACCAGCAAGGTTGTGGTGGCACCAACGGCTTCGACATGATAGTGCCAGTGTTCTTGCTGCTTATGCCCAACGTGATGATCGATGACGCGCATATCTGGTTTTTTGATGATGCCGCGCACGCTGCTGAGTGAATGGGTATCAACCAGCAACACCTCATCTACACGCCGCTTCTGCCAATCCTCAGGACGCATGTAAGGCAGGGCATCCCAATACAAGGTAAGGAATTGCATTACGTTGCGATTGACGCGGCGCGGCAGGAGCGGTATGCCTTCCGGGTTTAGTTTATAAGCCCCTAAAAGGGATGCAACGGCATCGAAATCAGCATTTTCATGGGTCAGAATTAGCAGCATGTTCTTATTATATAGGATTGGTGCTCGTGGTGCGACGCGCTTTGGCGTCGCCAGGGGCGAGTCAGGATGACGTGTCATGGTGACAGGTAATGTCACACGTGGATTTTCAGTTGTTGACATCATAGAACGCATGTGCTATAAAACAGATGTTCTATTTTTCTACCCGGATTATAGAACATCTTATTTACTAAACACAAGCAGCAATTAGAAGGATGGGTGTTGAACTGGAGAGATTCGACACCCAATGGAGGTAAGGCAGATGCAAACACACATGCACCACAACAATTTTAGTTTTAGTGGACACAAGATTAAGTTTCCACGAACGGCCGTTATCGGCATTATTTTAGTCGTCGCCCTACTCGCTTTCGAGATTTTCAACTTTGACACCACACGTTACGCTCTGCAAAACTTGCTTGGCGATGTGGAATTCTTGAACATGCGCTGGGCGGCCATTTTGGCAATCGCCTTTTGTGCTATTGATTTTGCTGGTCTCGTGCGGTTGTTTACCCCGGAACAAGGGGCTGCTAACGAGCCAAAGGAGGTCTGGTATCTGATGGGGGCATGGCTCCTGGGCGCCACAATGAATGCGGTGATGACCTGGTGGGCTGTATCTGTGACCCTGCTTAACCATGAATTTGGCAACGAGGTTCTCGGTCGTGAGCAGCTTTTGCGCTGGGTGCCGATTTTTGTGGCCGTATTGGTTTGGTTGACACGCATCTTGTTCATCGGTGCTTTTTCTATCGCGGGTGAACATATCTTTGATTTTGGTGACAAAAGCAAATCTGTGCCCACGGCAAAACCACAAGTGAGTGCGGCGCCACAGCCCCTGCGTGCCCCTAATACCAACAGCCGCCCACCGAATAACGGCCGTTCCAACACCAATTCTCGGCCCAAACCCACCCCTGCACCCCGGCCAAGTATGGCAACTCAGCCGCAGCAAACCCAGCCCATGTACGCCGCCACCGACGACGTACCCAACTTTTTAGAACAACATGATCCGGTTCCGGCTCAACCTACTGTCGTGAATACACGTACACCCAACGGCAGCAACAATTCCCGTGTTCGCCAACGACCACCTGTGCCTTCAGTTCGCCGTGTGCCTAGCAACGGTATGCAAGCCAAAGGACATCAATAGAATTGCTGAGTTGTAATTTCGGATTGACGATTGACGGAGTAAACAGACCATGACTGTCTATGAAGCGGCCTATACGACAACCTCATACGAAATTGTTGACACCCCGTTCAGCCAGGGCGAACACGATGAAGCGTATTATGATCCCTTCCTGGAGGTTCCTTACCATTGGCAGAACCCGCGATTCAAAGCCAATCGGTCAGCTTTGGAACAGCGCATGATGCTCGTACCCGCTTTGGCAGGTCTGATGGTCATTTTGTTCGGGATTTTTGCCCTGCCTCACGTAGTTTCCAGTTCAGCCAATGATAACGTAACAGGCATTGGCGCCGCCGCGCAACAAGGCCAGACTGTAGCAGAGACAAATGAGGGGGAAACGGCCGTTTCCCCCTCATATTCCGGCAGCCTCTCCCCTGTCTTCTCCAAAGAAGTGCGGCATTGGGAACCACAAATCATGAACTGGGCAGCACTCTACAGCCTCGACCCCGACATCATCGCCACCATCATGCAAATCGAATCTTGCGGCGACCCCAACGCCGTCTCCGGAGCAGGGGCGCAAGGACTATTTCAGGTTATGCCCTTCCACTTTGAAGCTGGCGAAGATATGCAATACCCCGACACCAACGCCTTCCGAGGTATGAAGTTTTACAACACCATGCTGGCACACACCGGCGGCGATGTCTTGCTCTCCTTTGCTGGCTACAACGGTGGTTACGCTGCCTCTGATCATCCGTATGAACAATGGCCTGCCGAAACGCAGCGGTATCTCTACTGGGCGCAAGGCATTTATGAAGAAGCAAAAGCTGGAGCTACAGAAAGCACACGCTTGCAAGAATGGATGAATGCGGGTGGCGTCGGTTTATGTCAACAAGCATCCAATCGACTGGGGCTACAGTAACCCTCCCTACACATGTTTTAGTACACGCCAACACCTCCAACCTGGCGAAAAGAGCGGCTCATCTGAGTCGCTCTTTTTTTGTTGACGGCATAATTTCTGGCGCATATACTGTACTTGTGGCAGCCTCCCGGAGGTTTGCCTAAATCAAACAGGCTTGACAGTGAACCTCCGGGAGGGTTTGCTGTTCACCATATTTTCTACAATGGAAGGAGGTTTCAGTGTCTATTCAAATAACCTGGCGAGGTCATGGTACCTTTTCATTAGATTTTGCGGGAACGGCCGTTGTCGTCGATCCATTTTTTGCTGGCAACAACCCGGCCGCCAAAATCGGTGTTGAAAGCGTTCATGCTGATTTCATTCTGCAAACACACGGTCACGGCGACCACATCGCCGACACCGTGCCACTAGCCACCCGCACCGGCGCCACCGTCATCTGTGTGCCGGAAATTGGCGGTTGGTTGAGTAAAAAAGGCGTCGAAAATATTCATGGCATGAACACGGGCGGCGGCTGGAATTTCCCCTTTGGCCGCGTTAAGCTAACGCCCGCGCTGCACAGTTCTGGTTTGCCAGATGGCAGCTATGGCGGCAACCCCATCGGCTTTGTCGTCACCTCAGAAAGCAAGCACATCTACATCGCTGGTGATACCGCGCTCTTCTCCGACATGTCCTTAATCGGCAGCGTAGGGCTGGATGTTGCTATTCTGCCCATCGGGGATAATTATACGATGGGGCCAGGCGATGCGATCCATGCCATTAACCTGCTCAAACCTAAAGTTGTCATTCCCAGCCATTACAGCACCTGGCCTGTCATTGAAGTAGATGCCCACGCCTGGGCAAAGCTTGTGGAAAAAGAAACAGATGCAAAACCTGTTGTTTTGGGAGTTGACGAAACTTTTACACTTTGATACTGTATGAAGCGTTCTTTGGAAGAGGGCAAAGGGAATTGTTCCTTTGCCCTTTTTTTTGTAACTGCTCAGGTAGACCTGTCAGGTTTACTCGAGAGATAACCATCTAGCCAGGCCAAACCTGACAGGTCTTTCT
>JACSSI010000228.1 GCA_014879345.1 Anaerolineae bacterium
CAGTTCATCGAGACCTAAAAGCGTGCCAACGGCCGTTTCCCCCTGATCCAGTTGCAAAGAAACCCGCCGTCCGCGCAAGCCGACCAGCAAATCACGCAAACTGCGCGTATCACTCAGGCGTACCGAACAGCCAGCCAGCCGCTCTTCACGGCTTTGCGGCGTGGCATAGTCGATGCCCAACACCTGCCCGTCCCCCCAATCAATGGCGGTCAGGCTCTTGAGAATGTCGTTCATCTCCTCCACACGAAAGGAAAGCGACACCTCAGCCCCGGTCAATTCAGCGCGGCGCTCAAAAAAGCCGACACCATGTTTGTATAAAGTCATGCGGGTGATGGGAAGAGTAGACATAAAGCCTCCTGAATTAGTTTTCAGTGAACAGTGTACAGTGTACAGTTTTCAGCCTTCACTCACTGTTTACTGAACACTGCCCACTATTCTACCACAGGGGCAGTTGGAACGTGGGGCGTTTGCCGTCCAGGAGGACGAAGGGTTTGAGACGTTTGGTTTGCACGCCGATGTGACGCAGGTCGTCGATGTCGCGCAGCGTGCCGACGCGACGGGCAGAGAGGATGGAATCAGCACCCCAGGGGCCGATGCCAGGAATGCGTAACAGTTCCTGGCGCTCGGCGCGGTTTAGCTCGACGGGATTGTCTTGCAGATGGGACTGCGCCCAGGCCAGTTTGGGGTCGATTTCCAGCGGCAGATTGCCTTCTTGTGTAAACGGCAAATCCTCCAGGTCAAAGCCATAATCGCGGAACAAAAAGGAGGTCTGGTAAAGGCGGTGTTCGCGCAGACGGTTGGAGGGTGGCAAGTGTTCCAGTGGCGTATCGGCGACGGGTCGGAAGGAAGAGAAATAGGCACGGGCAATCCGCACCTGTTTGTAAAGGTATTCTGAGGTGGAGAGCAGTTCCAAATCCGTTTCCCCCACTGCGCCCACGACAAATTGGGTGGTGGTGGAAGGCCAACGGCCGTTCCATCCCATATGTCCTGGTTCGTTTTGCCGAATTTCTTCAATCATCTGTAACGGCCGGACCAGTTCCGCCAGGAACTGCTTCTTGGGCGCCAGCAGCGCCAGTCGTTTATCGTTGGGCGCTTCCAAATTGACGGACAAACGATTGACATAACGCATTGCCTGGCGCAACTGCTCTTTTTCCGCGCCGGGCATCACTTTCAGGTGAATATAGCCGCCAAAGTGATGTTTTTTACGCAAAATTTCGGCAGTTATGTTAAGTCTTTCCTGGGTGTTGATGCTGCCTTTGATGATGCCTGAACTAAGGAATATGCCTTCAACCACACCGGCGCGATACAAATCCATGAAGGATTGGGCCATTTCTTCTGGTTTGAAGGTGACACGCCGCCCACTGCGACCAGCGCGGAAGGGGCAGTAGTAGCAGTTGCGTTCGCAGGCGGAGGTAAGCATGGTTTTGAGCAGGGGGATGGTTTTGCCGCCGGGCATTTTGGCGTGGTGGATGCCGAGGTCTTTGTGCAAGCTGGCGGCTTGGGTTTGTTTTGAGATGGGCGGTTGGCGATTGGGCGTTTGATCGGTGAGCGGGATGCCGCAGGGAGCCAACTGAGGCGCTGGTCTGAGACTGGTCTCTTCGGCGGGTTCCAGAACGGCGTTTTCGGCTAGATGTTTGAATTTCGAGATAGAATCCATGTTCTAATTATAGAACATTCGTTCGGACGCTGCAAGCATGATTTCTCGCCGCCAGTAGGCATTTTGGATGAAGGTGTGGCGGCTGGTTTCGTCTGGGATGTGGGAAACGGCCGTTTCCAGCAACTCAACCGCCTTCGCCAATACCACACCTGCCCGGTCATCACCCAGAGCCAGCAGCACCTGATAACAAGTCCACAACATGAGCAGGGGCGTATTTGCACCATGAAAGAGGCCAATGTTTTTGAGATAGTTAAGCAGTTCTTCTAGAACAGGCATGGTTTGCCGCGCGTTGCCCAACACAAGCTGCGCTCTTACCCAGCCAGCCATCGACTCCAGTGCAAATGCCTCCATCTGCAATAAACGGTAGCCAACGGCGGCCTGACGCAATAGATGAGCGCCTTCTTGCGCCCGTTGTAAGCCAGTAAACGCATTGCCCAGGCCGCTCACATGGTACATTTCCATCTCGTAATCGCCAATTTCGGTGGAGATTTTCTTGCCTTGCTCAAAATGGATAACCGCATCGGCCCATTTGGTTTGCGCGTTTGCGCACCAGCCCAACAATCCCAAAGCGACCGCCTCACTATGCCGGTTGCCAGTCAGCCGCACAATGGCGAGGGCTTGCTGAATGTAGTCTTCTGCCTGGGCATAGTTGCCCAAAATGACAGCAACGTAACCTAAGTTGCCCAGCGCTTGCCCTTCGCCATCCAAATCTCCAATTTCACGTGAAATTTGTAGATCACGCGCGAAGTTCTCTCGCGCTTCTACAAATTGATAACGTGATGCGGCAATGCTTCCCAGCTTTTTTAAGGCACGGCTTTCAGTACGCCTGTCTCCAATTTCTCGGGTAATGGCAAGGGCGGTTGTTAAATGGGAAACGGCCGTTTCAAAATCGTTTTGGAAGCGTGAAACCTCAGCCAACTCATTCAACACTGTCGCCTGCATCTGCTTATCACCCGAGGCCTGGCATATGACCAAAACATGATGATAACGGCGCACCGCGTCTTGATAGTCGCTTTGGAGCAGGGCAACTTTACCCAGATTGACCAGTGCCTGACTTTGCAGCTCATATTGTTCTGCCTGTTTTGCTTTGAACAGGGCTGCTTGCAACTGTTCTGATGCCTCCCGATACGCACCAGTGGGCATGAGTGCCAGTCCCCATTGCAAGCAGGCTTCAGCCACTTGAACAGGGCTGCTGGCATAAGCATGGGCAGCCTGAGCGCTTGCAATGCTTTGCTCATACTCTCCCAACGCTTCCTGATACCGGGCAAGACGCAGCGCAGCAGCCGCCATCATGCCATTATCCTGTTGCGCCTGAGCGATGCGTGTCAGTAAAGCGATGTCTTGAGCTTGTAACTCTCGTTGTCCTTGCAAATGGTAAACAGCTTCCCGCACCAGCAGCAGCGGGAACTGTCTTTTCTCCCGATTGGAGAGGGCGAGGGCTGTGGTTAGGTAGGAAACGGCCGTTTCATTTTCATACATCCGGGCAGCCTGTTCACCAGCTAATCTAAGATAGTGACGGGCAGGTTTACGCGCAGATAACATACCATTTTCATAGGCCGCGTGATAATGATGCGCAATCTCGCGGTAAAAAGCGGGCAGATCATCGGCATACAGCCTTTCTAAAGCAGCGGCCGCCTGGAAATGAATGCCGCACCGTTGGGATTGGGGCTGCATGGCATAGGCAACTTCTCGCAATAAAGCATGTTGAAATTGGAGGGCGTTTTCCGTTTGCGCTTGCCAAATTTTCTGCTTCGTGGCTTCCTGGATTTTGCTCAACAGGTCAACATCTTCAGCACACATCGCTGTTAGTAGAGACACGGTGAAACGCTGCCCCAGGACTGCCGCCATCTGCACCACTGTTTTGACAGGATCAGGCAGACGATCCAGCCGTGATGTGAGCAGCAAACTCAATGTTTGCGGCAAAATTTGTTGATTTGCGCCAGCCAGGGTGAAAAGTTCCTGATCTTCTATCTGCTCCAGGGTAAATGAGCCTTGCTGCCCCAGTTCAAAAATAAGCTGTTCCACAAAAAAGGGGTTTCCCTGACTTTGCACCTGGAGATAGCTCAACACGGTTTCCGTAACTGGTTTGCCCAATAACAGACGGCACATTTCTTGCGTTTCTGTTTCGGTGAAGGGTTGCAGGGCGATGCGGGTGTGAAAAACGGCCGTTTCCGGCTTGAGCGGCTTAACAAAAGGGCCATCGGGGCGACCTGTCATAAGCAAAACAAGCGGGAATCCGGCCAAACGCCGAGGCACATCGACCAGATATTGCCAGGATTCCTCATCCAGCCAGTGGGCATCTTCCACATGCAGCACCACCGGTTTGAGCAAGGCTTGTGCCTGCAAAAACGCCGTCAACCCCAGCAAATTGTTGGTAAACCGCAGTTCTGGTGGCAGGAATTCCCGTCCGTTTCCAAAAAAAATGCCAGCCATATTTGCCAATGTTGTTTGCGTCCGGTGTAGTTCATCATAAACGGCCGTTGCCCGGGCATCCTTTACCCTGTTGAGACGGGTTGTTAACTGTCTAAATTCGTCGATAAACTGCTTCCAGTTTTCAGATGTTTCTTGCTCTGGCGACTGCCTGCACCAAGAAGCAAGCATAATTTGGAATGGATTTAACGACTCGCTCAAAATGTCATCAGCCGGACATGTTAGCCAGGTGACTTGCTCTGCCAACTGCTGCCGAAGCAGTGCAGCAAACCGGCTCTTACCAATCCCCGCCTCGCCTTGAATGGTGATGAGTCCTGCAAAACGGCCGTTAAAAATGGGAGCCAGTGCCTCATGACATTGGCTTAACTCTTGTTTTCGCCCAACCAGACTGTTAATTGGCAAAATATGCGCCTCGGCGGTGACACCTGTGAGGCGGAAGAGCGGTTTGGCACTTTGTTTGCCTTTGAATTTGAATGCCCCCAAGGCTTGCAAACTGTATGAAATGGGCAGCTCTTGCGCCACTGAATCGTCCAGCCAAATTTGTCCCCATTGCACCTGGGCAACAATGCGCGCAGCAGTGTTTAGCACATCACCCACACAGCCATACTCACTGTAGGCAGCGCCACCCCGTTTGCCTGCCCACACCAGGCCATAAGCGAGACCCGCCCGCCAGGGAACGGCCGTTTCTCGCTCCAGTGCCAGTAAAAATTTTACGGCCCGTTCGGCATTGTTTTCATAGCTGACGGGTGCGCCAAACCAAAGGAGCATCATGTCCCCTTTATCGCCAAATTCCAAACGGTTGAACGTGCCGCCATACTGCGGCGCCAATCTCATTGCTTGTTTCACCAGGGTCGGCCACTCGGGATGATCAGCCTGGAAGGAGACAAAAACGGGGCAGATTTGGCGGAAATTTGGGGAGGCTGGTTCAGAATACGCCTGATTTCGTATAACGGCAGATAAAACGGGCGGCAGCGCCAACTGCGGCATTTCATTGGGTGGGGATGATACCGCTTGCAGGGGTGTGATTTTGTGGAAAGCCGGCACATCAGCAGACCAGGCTTCATGGGGAATTGAAAGATGCCCCAACAGGCTGTTATGGGCGATGATTTCACCGGTAACGGCCGTTTGTTGAGCATCGGCGCAATTATACATGGCCTCCCCGCGAAAATAGCAGATGGCCTGGTTGTCGCTGTACAAAATCCCCCACTCAATTTCACCGACAGACATGCCAATTTTGACGCCCATTTCAAACTGACCATAGGGCGTGACGTAGATGCTGAAGGCGCCACGAGCAGAACGGAAATGTTTTTGGATGGAAACGGCCGTTTCCCAGGCACGGTCTGCTGTTTCTGCCGAATCTCCGGGAAAAACGGCAAAAAAACCATCCCCGGCAAACATGGTAATAAAACCCTGACGGGCATAAACCTGACAGACCATTTCCCCAAACACGTCACTCAGCAGCGCACTTAATATTTCTGCACCCTGGTGTCCATGCTGGAAAAGGGATTCCGTTAGCGGGGTAAACCCTGATATATCGATGAAGAGAATGCTGGCGGAAAAACGGCCGTTTAGCCCCCCGTCCACTGAGCTTCCCGGAATGAGTGTGTCATTGTGTGAGTGCATTGCATACTCCGGTTTGCACGTTGCTTATCTTATATTTTACCGGAGGCGGTGCATAATTCCGAAACCCGTTAGTCCTGGTCAGTTGCCAGTGGTTAGTGGTTAGTGGTTAGTAGTTAGTGGTTAGTGGTTAGTGGTCAGTGGTCGCAGTATATTCAACTGACCACTGAACACTGACCACTGACCCCTGTCTATTGTGCCATGCGAGAATACGGCTTTTGGGCATAACGGCCGTTTCCCTGTTCAAATAAAGTAGGGTAGGGGAGTACCATACCGGATTGGCCTTTGTGAATCCGTTCCAGCTCAATCAGGCGCTCCATGTCCGCATCAGAAAACTGGCTGATGACTTGTTGCAGTCGAGACAAAGCTCTGGCTTCAACTTCACGCTGCATTTCTTGCTCATGAGCGGTTTCCAGTGCCGCTTTCACCTGCGGCGGCATGTCGATAGCGTCTATCATCACCCGTGAAATATCGTAGCCCAACGGAGAGAGACGGCGTGTCACCTGCCGCATCACTTCTTCCTCCAGCTTCTGATGCGCACCCGGCAAGGTTAACTGTTCGACTGTGTAATTGCCGAGGATGTGGTGCAAGCTGTTGGAGAGATGATTTTTGGCGGTAACGGCCGTTTTCTTGCTGTGTAATCGTGCAATTTTCGGCTGGCTTTGGGCAGGAATGCGCAGCAAATCCAAAGAGAACGACAATTCCCACATAATCGTCAACGACAAGCCGCCAATCGTCTGCAATCCAGCCGTCTTGCCCTTGACTGGAGACGGCGACAAATCAATGCGGGCATTCACCTCTTCCCTGAACGGCAGCAACCAATGTCCGCCAGCCGATAAAAAACGCAAAAATTTGTTGCTGCCACGCTGCTTAACCACAGCAAGTTCTAATTCTGGCACACGCACATACGCCCAGCGGCGCAAAGCAAAGAAGCCTAAAACGCATAAAAGGAAAACGGCCGTTAATTCAATTATCGCCATGGAAAACCTCCATAAAATAATTAGTGTCTTTGTTACACTTTTGTATTTTAGTGTAAAACAGACACTATTGTCAAGCGGCAAAAAAAGAGCTTGACAAACGACCGTATAATGACAATACATCTATCGTCCAAAACAGAGGCAAACAGGAGGTAACACATGCTAAAAAATGGTTCGTTTTCAGAGGGCTGGACAGACATGCCGCCCGCACCAGGCAATCTCATCAACCAGCAGCCCAACGGCTGGACGCTGCGCTGGATTAAACCGGGAGAATCCCTGTTTGGGGCAGGGGACACTGCCCGAGGTGTGCCAGAATGTGTGCACAAGCTTTCTGGTCAACTGCCGCTCAACGAACGGCTAGGTGGCTCACAAGCGCTCATTTTGGCAGGCACTGCCACCTATAAAATTTTCAGCGCAGGGGCATCTTTTGGGGCAGAGCTAAAACAAACGGTGACTGGACTGCAACGCGGCACAACAGCTAACTTAACCGTGCCTGTTCTGGTTGATCTACACGGTGAAACCGATCCATTTGGCGCAGAATCTGGCGTGTGGGTGAACGGGGAAGGGCAGTGGATTCACGGTGGGAAAATGCAAAATCGGCGCTGGTTCCGGCACAAGGTAACATTTGCGGTGCCAGACAATGGCGAAGCTGAGATCGTTATTCGTGTGAAAAGTAAATGGCCGCG
>JACSSI010000229.1 GCA_014879345.1 Anaerolineae bacterium
CATTGTGGAAAGAGGGATTATCTATGGCATTGCTCAGGTGCAAGATTTGCTCGATCATGATGTAGACGGCATTCACCTGTATACGCTCAATAAATCATTTTCCTCAGCCGCCATCATTGCGGAACTGCATAAACGGGGCTATTACGCAGATCGAAAACTCTAGGATTGGATTAATCTCCAAGATTGAACCAATCTGGAAGCGCACTGAAACATTTTTTTGGAAGATTGCGTATTGGGAGGTGTAGTTGTGTGATAGTGAGCAATTGAATAATATGTAAGGAACTTGATTACGCCCTGTAAGCCAGTCCCTTGCAGGATTTTCACCAAAAAGGGAGACCACATGAGCCAATTTGACGAGTTAGCCAATGAATTTTTAGCCCAAAAACATATTGCCGTTGCTGGTGTGTCACGCTCAAGCAGTGAAGCCGCCAATGGCATTTACCGCACCTTGCGTGATAAAGGGTATCAAGTTTACGCCGTGAATCCGAGTGCCGACACCATAGAAGGGGATACCTGTTATCCCAACATGCAAGCTGTGCCGGTGAAGCTGGACGGCGCAATGATTGTGACGACGCCAGAAATAAGTGAGCAAGTTGTGGTTGATTGTGTGGCAGCGGGTGTACCCCGTGTGTGGATGCACAACAATACGTTTATGCCTTCCAGCGTTTCTGACAAGGCAACGGCCGTTTGCCAAGAAAACAACATCACCGTCATCGCTGGGGGTTGCCCGATGATGTTCTTTGATCCTTTTCATAAATGTATGAAATGGGTGCTGGGGGTATCGGGGCGGCTCCCGAAAGCGTAGTCTATCTGTAGGAACCAAGTTCCTCCGAGGAACCTGGTTCCTGTAGTTTTTAAGCAACCGGCACTAAAACAAAACGGCCGTAAGCCACAAAAAGAGCCATCAATAACAGTACCAAGTTTGCAATCGCGCCTTGATACTCTTTTCGTGAAACGTGAAGAATTATGGCACCTATCATCGTTAATGCCAAGCCAATCGCTGCCAGCGGGGTAAGCCAGGGCAAGATGCCCGTTAATGCTGGCAAAATCAGCCCAATGGCACCCAAAATCTCCACAATGCCAATGGTCCGGACTGCACCCAAAGGCAGCCCTTCCACCCAATCCAATCCCTTTTCAATCATCGCTTCTTTTGATTGGGTGGCTTTCATAAAGCCAGCCATCAAAAACACAATCGCCAGTAATATTTGAACAATCCATAGTGCTATGTTCATTGTTTTGTTATTCTCCCAAAATAAATTATTTAATTGTTTGTTGTTAAAACAACATTTGTTGGTTATCATACGATTGATGGTTGTGATGGACAACCACCAAAATAGCAAAAATGTTGGATAAACAACAAAAGGTGAAAAATGTTGCTTAACTCTGAGGAAAAAGTGGATTTGCGGATTTTGCGCACGCGAAAAATGTTGGTTCAGGCGTTTATGGACTTGTTGAGGGAAAAAGATTTACAGGCCATTACCGTCAGTGATATTGCTGAACGGGCAATGGTGAATCGAGCCACATTCTATGCACACTTCACGGATAAGTATGATTTATTTGCCTATATGGTACAGGTTCGTTTTGAAACGGCCGTTTGTGAAGGTTTATCTAGCACGACAGGTGAGTTTAACCTGGAGAATCTGCGTATTTTGATTTTAGTTGTATTTGCGTTTATGCAGGAATTGAATGGCGGTTGTGCTACGCCAGCGCATCACCAGTTTAGGCCGATGGTAGAAACGCAGGTGCAGATGAAGTTGTATGAGATTTTGGGGGAGTGGGTGGAAGCGGATGGAGGGGATAGGTTAACGGCCGTTCCCCTAGTTACCGTCTCCATGTTAAGTTGGACTATTTTTGGGATGGGCATCCAGTGGAGCCAACACACCTTCGCTGCATCCGCTGAGCAGGTTATCGATCAGCTTTTAGTCACCTTTACGGATGGTCTGTTCTCCAAATAAAAAATGGCTGACACATTTATTGTGCCAGCCACTGTTCACTGTTTACTGAAAACGGTTCACTGATTTTATTCGTAAGCCAGCACTTCCCGAATTGTTAATCGTGCGGCGCTGCGGGCTGGCACGACACTGGCAACCGCCGATAAGAAGATCACGAGCACGAGCCAGAGGATAAATCCTTGCCAGTTAATCAGCAGCGGCATAGACGCATCTACCATAGCTGTGCTGATCATATTCAGCAGCGCATAGCTGATGGGGTAAGATATAACAACGGCAACCACCCAACTGATCAAACCAATCATCAAACCTTCGACCACAACCGACTTGATAATTTCACCATCCACTGCCCCAATGGCGCGCATGACGCCGATTTCTCGCGTGCGCTCCATCACATTCATACCCATCGTGCCCATGAGACCAATGCTGCCGACAACGGCCGTTAAGATCGCCATGGTCAGCAAGAAGATCACCAAAATATTCATAGCCTGACCGTTTTGTTGGCGTGTAATCAAACCCGCTTCCACATTTTTAACTTTATAACCTTGCTCACGCAAAATACGATTCAGGTCTGTACTCACCTGTTCTTGTCTTTCCTGCGTCTCTTCGTCTGCCACGACACGATAAGAAGCGGTCGTGCCTACAGAATTGGTCAGCCTGGAAATTGTTTCATTATTGGCATAAGCAATCGAGTCAGTTCCCAGCATATTCATAAAACGGAAAATGCCGACCACCTCCCACTCCTCGATGCGATTGCCAGGTAAATCGATGCGCAGCGTATCACCGGGTTTTAAGTCTGGATAAGTTTGCCAGATAGAATCGGCGATGGTCAGGGCTTTTTCATCTTCCGGTTCCAGCCAGCGCCCGGCTACCATGTCAGCTTTAAGCAAAGTGGATTCGCCAGGGGGCGCAATAAAGATAATATTGGACACAGCGTCATCATTTTCGTCTACGATTTCACCGGCAGCGCCGCCCCACCCTTCAATATATTCAACGCCAGGAACCTGATAAGCTATCTGTTCGATTTGTTCGGTTCGGTAGGGCTCGCTGAAAGCAACTGTGACATCGGCCATGAAATGCTGGCCCAGCATGTCCATAAAACCATTGAGCGAATAGCGCACGTTAAACACGGCAATAAAGATAGCGCCAGCCACGATAAGGGTGAAGAGGGTGAGCGCCAACCGTGCTTTTCGGCGGAATGTGTTGCGGATAGAGAGCAATAACGGCCGTGACAGCCATTTGAACCACACACCCAACTTATCTAATAATCCAGTGCCGCCGCCTTCTTCAACAGGATTGTCTTCACTAATGGCGCGGCGAACGGTTGTTTTGGAACCTTTGGTCACAGGGAAATAACCGGCAATCAAAGGCACGGCAAAGGCAAGAATCACTTGCAAAATAATCGCAACAGGCACGATGCGGAAACCTTGAATGGTGATGCTCAAGAAACTGCCCATAAACAACGACAGGCCATACCCGGCCGCCATGCCCAACGGCACGGCAATAATGAGCGCAATGATGCCGTAGCCGATGATTAAGGCAATGTACATCACCGAAATATTCATGCTGCGCGCCCCCACTAATTTCATCACCCCAATTTGGCGGCGATGCTGTGTGAGCAGGGCATTAAGCGTGTTGATAATCAAGGAACTACTGAGCAGCATGATCAAGATGCCCAAAGCGCCCAGCACGCCAATCATAGCCAGCACAATGGATTCCAGGGGATGCTCAGTCGTTAAATTGGAACTGGTTTGATATACAGTACCGCCCGTTCGCTCAATTTTGTCCTCAACCAGTGCGAGGACAGCGGCAATGGCTTCTTCGTCGTGGCCGTTTTCTGTTTGCACATAGAGGCGGTTGTATAGATTGTAACCGCCCAACCATTCGGCCGTGTCCAGAGTAGCGTAACCACGAGGCGGCGCAGCAAAATCACCGGCCGCATACTGATCGCCAACAGTGCCCACTACTTTCATGGAGCGTGTCGTGCCATCAGCGAGTTGTACCAGGGCTTCATCACCCACCTGTAGCCCGCTGCTGTTCATGGGATCTTCGCGGACGATGAGTTCACGATCATTGGGAATGGTGGTGCCGCTAATCGGGGTCAGTAAGTTCATCTCTGTGGTGGTGAAATCATCGGCAGTCATCACATCAAGCGGCTTCCAGTTTTTGCCATCCAGTCCCACACGCACGGAAACCATATGCCGCCCTTCGGCGTTGGTGACACCAGGAATTCGTTCAATGGCTTTCACAAGCTCTTCATCAAAGGGATCGGTGATCACTTCAATATTGGCCGGATGTGCTGAAGCGTAACTGACTGTTATATCTTCTCTAAATATGGCATACATGGTGGCGATGGTACCGACGGCAAATACACCCACCGCAATGGAAGCCACGACAAGGAGGGTTCGAGAAAGATTACCAATTAAATCGGCTACAACTTTGCGCCAACTGGGTTTCAATAATTTTGGGTTCATGCAACCTCCAATTGACGACGTGCCTGGTTTTCTGCCCGACGTTCTGCTGCGACTTTCATAATTTGGGCTGATGTTTCGGGAGAGTCATTCATAATTTTGAAAAACTCATCTTTGGGCAGTAGTGCTACTTTGGTTGGTTTACAGCCAGCGCGAACGGCAGCAACGGCCGTTCCCTTGCCCATGAGTTCTACTTCTCCAAAAAATTCGTGAGTGGTCAGGGTGGAAACGGCCGTTTCCCCTTCCCCCATAATCTCCACCTCACCATCACCCACCATGTAGAAATAATCAACCGGCTCACCCTGGCGAATAATCACCTCGCCCGGATCGTAAATCCGTTTTTCCACTTTATGGGTTGCGTGCAGCATCTGCGGATGATCCAGCGAAGGCAGCGTACTAGCCACAATCGGTTCAATAATCTCGCCGTCAGAAATGATAACGGTGCGGTCAACACGGCTCGTCAATGAGGGATCATGCGTTACCAACAGAATCGTCTTGCCCAGATCTGCCAACTCCTGGAACACGCGAATTACCACATCGGCCGAACGGCTGTCCAGGTTGCCAGTCGGCTCATCGGCCACAATGATAGACGGATCCGTAGCAATGGAACGGGCAATAGCGGCCGCTTGCTGCTGCCCGTTAGACACATTGGCAGGCAAATCGTAAATATGGTCTTCCAACCCCACCATTTTAAGCAGCTCCATCGCTCGTTTCGGCCGTTCGTTATACGGATAAACATTGCAATAATCCATCGGCAAAATCGTGTTCTCCAATAAAGTCAGCGTAGGCAGCAGTTGGAAGAACTGGAACACAATGCCCACATTCTTCCCCCGCCACAAAGCACGTTTACTTTCAGACAAGCTGTAAATATCTTCCCCACCCATCTCCACATGCCCGGAAGTGGGATGGTCGATACCGGTGAGCATATTGAGCAAAGTCGATTTACCACTGCCCGATTTGCCCACAATCGCCACAAACTGCCCATACTCAATTTCTAAATCAACCCCTTTGAGCGCCGTAAAACTACCAGCCGCATTCACATAGGTTTTAACAACTTGTTTAAGCGAAACGGCCGGTTTTGAAATGTCATGGGTTGCGCTTGTTTGCAAATTTGCCAGCAAGGGACCCGTGTGACCATTGTCAGCAATGATCGGCACAGCCGCCTCATCTTCAACGGCGCTTTCTTCTGGCCCATGATGCAGTTCATCAACCAACTCGCCATCCGAAATAAGCAGCGTGCGCGAGAAACGTTCAGCCAAATCCATATCATGCGTCACCATGATGACGGTTTTGCCCTGGTCTACCAGTTTGGCAAAAATATCAAAAATAACGTTGGCTGTAACCGTATCCAAACTACCCGTCGGCTCATCAGCCACAATCACGGAGGGGTCATTGACCAAGGCTCTGGCAATCGCCACCCGCTGTTTCTGCCCACCAGAAATGTGGGCGGGTAGTTTATTGGCATGTTCACTTAGCTCTACAATGTCGAGCAGTGCCAGCGCCCGTTCCCGGCTGACACCTGCTTGATATTTCCCGGCAAATTCTTGCGGCAGCATAATATTGTCAACCAAATTCAACTGCGGCAGCAGTTCAAATGATTGGTAAACAATGCCCATGTTGTGACCGCGCCAAACAGATAGTTCATCCTGGCTCATTTCGCCGATGGAAAGTAATTTGCTATCACCATTCTTTTTATTTTGTGTTTGTGGGGTAAACAATACCTTGCCCGAGGTGATTTGGCTTACACCAGAAAGCATATTGAGCAATGTCGTCTTGCCAGCCCCGGATTTACCGATGATGCCCAAAAATTCTCCTTTTTGCACATCAAACGAGACCCCTTTGAGCGCCGTAAAACCACCCGCACCAGTTTTGTATATTTTGACGACATTCTGTACTTGGAAAATCGTTTCAGTCATAGTGTCCTTCTTAGAAGTTTAAAAGTTGCAGAGTGACAAGGTTGCAAGTTGACGAGGTAACGTGCTACTCTGCCACTTCGCTACTTGCCACTTTTTCTTCTGTTAATGGTGTAAAAGTCAGCATCAAATCATCTGCCAGCCGTTGACATGCTTCTGGAGCCATGCCACGCACGATTTCTTGATACTGCAAGATGTGTTCGAGTAAGATTTGCGACCATTCCTGGTCTTCGTTTTCTCCTTGGGCCATGATGCCGAAGGCGAATCCACCTAATAAACAGAGGTTAGCAGGTGTGATTGTGCCGTCAATCGGCAAAATGTCTGAGAGATAGGCCAGAAATTTTTGATGTCCATCATGATGACGCAGGCGCAAGGCGATGACCATCATAATGCCAACACAGTAACGAATTTCTTCCGGACCATCTGGTGGAATCCGGGCTAGTAGTTCTTCTGCCAGTTCTTTTTGCGGAAATTCTCCCTGACGCGCCTGCTCCAAAAGGAATTGTCTTAATTCTTCCTGGCTAAAATCCATGTCGCCAAATTTGTCAACAATTTTCTGTTTATGCTCACCGGGCATGACGGGGCAGAAGAGTCGTTCGGCACGCCCTGGCCCAGATTTGCCTTCAGCCACCTGGTATTCTGACATGACCATGCCCTTTTCTTCCAAAAGCCGCAGCATGTCGTAGGCGGTAAAAGGGCTAACGCCTACCCGCTCTGCCAACATAGAGTAATGGATCGGGCCATCCACTTCACGAGTTAAGTCAACCAGGTTTTTGATAAATTCTAATTGTCGGCGTGTTAATTTCATTTGTTTTCCAAATTTTTCCAAAAATACCAAAATTTCCAAAATATTAAACGTGATTGCGCATTGAATGTCAATGCCACCGGGACAAATGTAACCCGTCACTCCTTTGTGAAGATTATCACTTTTAATACTTCATTCATTTAGTACTGTGTAACATAAGTATTCTAATCTTTCTGAGACTAGCGGCGGCTGAGCCTGTCGAAGCCAAAGCGATGCGTGCTACACCACTACC
>JACSSI010000230.1 GCA_014879345.1 Anaerolineae bacterium
AAAATCCATCCTTAAATTTTCACAGATCATCAGCCGGATGTGGTATACTCGTGTATGCGGGACAATACAACAATTAACGTCGTATTTACCACCTGTATTTGCCCAAGCGTCAGCCGAACGCCGCAAAAAACAATCAATTTAGAGCCAGACTGCCACACGGGCCAACCTCTCGCTCTAGCTCTTACTCTAGCTAACCTATGACCGATAACGAATCCTTCGTCCATTTGCATGTCCACAGCGAGTTTTCATTGCTCGATGGCCTCAGCCGCATCAACGATTTGGTACAGCGTGCCGTCGAACTCAATCAGCCCGCCGTCGCGCTTACCGACCATGGTGCGATGTACGGCACGATGCCCTTTTATCGAGCGGCAAAAAGAGAGGGCATCAAGCCCATCATCGGCATTGAAACGTATCTGTCCATGCGCGGCATGGAGGATCGTGATCCCAAGTTAGACAAAAACCGTTTCCACATGCTGCTGCTGGCTCAAAATCAAACCGGCTATCTCAACTTGCTGCAAGTGGCTAGTTCCGCCCAGTTAGAAGGCTACTACTACAAACCACGTATCGACCGCAGCTTCATGGCGGCGCACAGCGAAGGTGTCATAGCCACGACGGGCTGTATGGCGGGTGAAATTCCGCGAGCCATTGGCGATGGTAACATGAAGCTTGCTAACGCACTGATGGGCGAATATCTCGATATTTTTGGCAAAGATCGTCTCTACATCGAACTGCAAGAGCATCACATCCCTGAGTTGACCGACATCAACAAAAAGCTCATCGAAATGGCACCCCGCTTTGGCCTGGAGAATAATTTCCTGGCGACCAACGACGTGCATTACACCCGCGCCGAAGATGCCAATCCGCATGAAACCTTGCTCTGCATCCAGACTGGTTCCACCATCCAGGCACCCAAGCTCACCTTCTCCGACAAGGAGTATTACCTCAAATCCTATGCGGAAATGGCGCACCTCTTTGGCGAGATTCCGGGCGCGTTGAGCAACAGTTTGCTTATTGCTGAAATGTGCGACGTGAATTTGGACAGCGATGGCTACCATCTGCCCGAATTTGATGTGCCGGAAGGGTATGATGCCCACACCTACATGCGTTATTTGTGCGAGAAGGGTCTGATTTGGCGCTATGGTGAAGAGCGTGCCAAAAACGACACGGCGCTGCGAGCGCGGCTCGACCACGAGATGGGCATTATCAACCGTATGGGTTTTGACACCTATTTCCTCATCGTGTGGGATTTGTGTGAATGGGCGGCTCGCAGTGACGAGTGGTATGAGATGCACCAGGACCCGTTCCCCTATGACAGCTATCAGGAATGGAAAGATAACGACATTTGGTGGAATGTGCGTGGTTCTGGGGCTGGCTCCGTGGTGGCTTATACGTTGGGTATTACCAGCATTGATCCACTGGTCAACGGCCTTATCTTTGAGCGTTTTCTCAATCCGGGGCGCGTTTCTATGCCCGATATTGATTTGGATTACCCCGACGATGTGCGCGGCCTGATGGTGGCGTATACCAAACGGCGCTATGGGGCGGAAAAGGTGGCGCAGATTATCACGTTTGGCACGTTGGGGGCGCGGGCTGCTATTCGGGATGTGGGACGGGCTATGGATATGCCCCTGCCTGAGGTGGATGGCATTGCCCGGCTGGTGCCGGCCATTCCCGGTAAACCAGCCAAAATCAAGGATGTGCTTGATCCAGAGCATGAGTTTTATTCGTCAGAATTGGAGGAGAAGTATAAGCGGGAAACGGCCGTTCGTACCCTCCTCGATACTGCTCAAAATTTGGAAGGGGTGGCGCGTCATGCCTCCAGCCATGCGGCGGGTGTCATTGTGTCCGACAAGCCGCTGGTGGAATATGTGCCGTTGAATCGGCCGACGAGTGGTGATGAAGGGCTGGGCGGCGTGGATCGTGTGACCCAATGGCCGATGGAAATTGTGGAGTCGATTGGGCTGCTCAAGGTTGATTTCCTCGGGCTGAGCACGCTCACGGTGATGCGCCGGGCGGCACGGCTCATTGAAGAGCGGTACGGCACTGATTACACCATGGACAACATCCCCTACGATGAGGGGCATGTTGGCCCAGACCCCACCAAGAAGTCAGAGGCCTTGTTTGATATGCTGGGGCGGGGTGAAGTGGCTGGTGTATTCCAGGTTGAAGGTGCGGGCATGAGGCGGCTGATGATGGAGATGAAGCCGCGTCGTTTTGATCATATTATCGCGGCTATTTCGCTCTACCGTCCAGGCCCGATGGAAAATATTCCTGAATACATCCGGCGGATGCACTCAGAAATTTACGACAAAAAAGATATCGTCGAGTATCACACGCCAGCGCTGGAACCCATTCTTAAAGATACGTATGGCATTCTGGTTTACCAGGAGCAGATTATCCGTATTGCCTCTGATTTAGCGGGGTACGAGCCTGGTGACGCGGATATGATCCGCAAGGCGGTGGCGAAGAAGAAAAAGAAGTTGATGGCCGAGCATCAGATTCAGTTTACGGAAGGCGCGATGGCACGCGGCCTGAGTAAAGAGGTGTGTGATGCCATTTGGGGCGATATTGAGTTCTTCGCCCGGTATGGGTTTAATAAAGCCCATGCCGCCGACTATGCCAAGGTGACGTGCCAGACGGCGTTCTTGAAGGCGCATTACCCGGTGGAATATTTGACGGCGATGCTCTCGGTGGAACGGGACAATACGGAGAAGGTGCGCCGCTATTTTGCAGAAGCGAAGAATCTGGGCATTGATGTGGCGCCGCCGGATGTGAACAAGTCTGGTTTGGATTTCACGATTGAGGATGATGGGGAACGGCCGTTAATTCGGTTTGGTCTGGGTGCTATCAAAAATGCAGGGGCGGCGGCGCTCAGTTTAATTATTGACGAACGCGAACAAAACGGGGAGTTCAAAGACTTGCTGGATTTGTGTGACCGGGTTGATATGCGGCGGGTGGGTAAACGGCCGTTGGAGTATATGATAAAAGGTCGTGCCTTTGATGTGTGGGGAACGCCGCCCCAGTTTATGGATGCGCTTGACCGTATCGTCAACTACAGTGGCAGCACGCATGATGCCGCTGCCCTGGGACAGATGAGTCTGTTTGGCGGTGGCACTGCCCCCGCCATGGAAATGGACGTCGATTTGCTCCATCCGCCAGACAAGATCAAAAAAGTGGCGCATAAAGATTTGTTGGAATGGGAAAAAGAGGCGTTGGGGGTACATGTGTCAGAGCATCCACTGGAACGGCCGTTAGCCACGCTCCAGCCCCACACCAACACCACCATCGGCGACATTCATGCCACGGACAGTGGCAAACAAGTTAAAGTGGCTGGCATGATCAGCCAGTTGCGCACACTCACTACCAAAAAGGGTGATCCGATGGCGTTTGGCACGCTGGAAGACCTGGATCACAAAATCGATGTGGTCTTTTTCCCGCGTACCTGGAAGCAGTGCCGCGATATGGTGCAGGTAGACCAGGTGATGCTGCTCTGGGGCAAGGTGCAAGATAAGGACGACAGCGTTAATATCATCGTGGATCGGGTGCAGACGACGGTTGAAAATGGTGCGCCTGTGGAAGATGACACCTACACGACGTTTGGCAATGGCTTTGGTAACGGGAATGGGAATGAAAACGGCCGTTCTGTCCCCACACCGCCAATTTATGCCCCACAACCCGTTTCCCAAGAAGTTGTCAAAGAATCCGGCACTTTTACCCCACCGCCGCCACCCAACTTTGATGAAGAATCGGTGGCGAGGCCGATAGCCGTAAACAGTCAACGGAAAACGGAGAATTCACCACCACCAGCAACGCACCACACGCAGCCTGTCTCCAATTTCCAATCTCCAGTCGCCAAGCCAGCCCAGGCCAAGCCTGCGCCGGCCAAGCCTGCGCCGACCAAGCCGCGTATCGACTTTAGCCAGCCAAACGGCTTTGCTGTTGATACCGTCAAGACAATGGTGGTGGAAATTAAGCCGGTGGGGAACTGGAAAGAAGCGTGCCGCGAGGTCATTCAGATGGCGAGTCGTTACGAGGGTGAGGATAAGCTGCGTTTGCAAATGGTCAGCCACGGTTGGGCGATGGATTTCCCCAACAGCAACATCAGAATTTGCCAGGAACTGCTGGTAAACTTGCGCCGTCTCCCCGGTGTTGCCAGCGTCAAACCGCGTTAATCACGATCAATTCTTTCAACATCAGCCAACGGGTTTATTACACCATCATATTCAGATCAAAGTAGTTCATGATTACTTGAGTGACGACCGGTAGAATGAAGCCTACAATAAGAATCAGTCCGGTTCGGATGACCCCGTAGCGTCTTACACTATCTCCTAGAGCCATACCAAGAAAACGGCTGCTACCTCCCCGGTTCATGGATATACTTCTGAGTGGTGAAATATAGGATATTATTTCAAAGAAACCATCAATTAAGCTAATGCCACCGAGAAACCAAAACGTGATCGAAAATAGTAAAACTGGACCTTCCAGAATTTGTGGTAGTATTACGAACAGAAAACCATAGAAAACAAACCATAACAGAGGAACGTTTGTGAGAAATCCTTTAATCCATTTTACTTCAGGGAAACTTTGCACGAATTCTTCTGGTGAATATTTATCTACATTGGGATACTGAATCAGACGTGGGAAGTTAGTAAATAGAAAACCTATGATTGCTCCTGCGATAAAAAGAAATCCCATGGTCTAACCTTTAAAATCTTACTACTCTTTATTGATAAGGGCTTACATTATAACCTTCAAATTACGGCTACTTATTACCTTATTTTACCCATCATTGCATGTTAAATTAACAAGGTGGTTTTTACAAAAAAGCCGTTCGCAGGATTCGCAACCAGTTTCCCCCCATGATGTTGGCAATATCATCCGGTTCATAGCCGCGCTCTTTGAGTTTGGCGGCGATTTTGGGCAGGTCGGCGATGGTGTCTATTTCGGCGGGGATATGCTCCATGCCGAAGCCGCCGTCCAGGTCTGAGCCGATGCCGACGTGGCGAGCGCTGCCCAATACCTGGCATACATGGTCGATGTTGGCGACCAAATGATCTAGTGTCACCTCTTCTTTGCGGTCAGATTTATGCCAGCCTTCAAGCAAGAATGCGTTATATAAAACAGTGCCCATGACGCCATCCCGTTCACCGAGCAGCCGAATTTGCGTATCGTTGAACTGGCGTTGGCCGGGAACCAGGACGCGGCAGTTGGTATGGGTGGCAACCATGACGCCTTCGTAGCGTTCCAAAGATTCGATGGCGGCATTTTCGCTCATGTGGGTCAGGTCGAGAATAAAACCCAAGTCGGCCATCACTTCGAGAAGGCGATAACCCTCTTTGGTGAGCCCTTCACTGCTGTCTGACCAGCCGCCGGTGGCGTAGCGGGTATCGTCCCAGGCCAGCCCGATGGCACGTAAGCCATGCTCGTACCACAGTTCTGCTTCCTCTGGCACGCGGATGGGATCAGCGCCTTCCATCAGCGGCACAATGCCGATAAGGGGCGAGGCTTCGTTGCTGGCGTGGTTTTGCACGACGGTTTCCAGGCTGCTGATGTCGGTGACGAGCCGCAGATAGTCAAATTCATCAGCAAGACGGTGGTAATAATCGAGTTGTTTCATGGCATAGCCGAAGGCCTGGTCGGCGTTGTGGTAGACCATTTTGTCAGCCATGATGGGAATTTTGGCGTGACTGGGGGTGACAAACAGGGTGCCAAATACAATGCCAACACCACCTTTTTGCATGTCGGGGAAGGTGGTGGTGATTTGACCGCGCTCGTTGTCAACCGTTTCTGTGGCGCGGATGTCGGCGGCAGATGTGGTGAGAGATCGGTCGTAGTTGAGGGCGTTATAAGCTAAGTCTAGGTGGGCGTCCACGATCATCATGATGGGTTTTCCTTTTCGAGAATTTCGAGTATGTTGTTTCTCTAGCAATTTTAGCAGGATTGGAACCTAATAACAGGGGGCGGTGTATAGTAGATAAATGCGCACCATCGAACCGTCTATACCGCAGTTGGAACCGGCTGATACAAAGACGCCTGATGCTGACCTGATTTTGCAGGCACGTCGGGGGGATGAGGCTGCCTGGGTGCAGTTGATGCGTTTGCATCAAGCGTCGGTTTTCCGCCTGGCGTATCTCATTTTGGGGGATGCGGCGGAGGCGGATGATGTGGCACAGGATTGTTTTATCCGCGCGTATAAAAAGCTGGATCAGTTTGATGGGGAACGGCCGTTTCGCCCCTGGCTGCTGCAAATTTGTAAAAATCTGGCACGAAACAGGCAGCGCAGTTTAGGCCGGTATTGGCACATGGTGCAGCGCTTTTTCCAGGCGCATCCTGATGTCCATGTGGTGGCGGCTCCCCTTGATATAGAGGCTGATGCACAATTGTTGTGGCAGGCGGTACGGAAACTGCGACCGGCTGCCCAAGAGATTATTTATTTGCGCTTTTTCCTGGAGATGTCTGAAGCGGAAACTGCCGTTTCCCTCGATATTGCCCCCGGAACTGTGAAATCACGTACCCATCGTGCGCTAAAGCAACTGCGCGAGGTTATAGAAGCAGAGTTTCCCGAGCTGAAAACATGAATGATGAATTGACTGAAAAATGGTCGGAACAGATTGCAGAAACGGCCGTTTCCTTCCCTTATCCTGAAACACCAGACATTGCTGGGGCTGTGCAGCAGCGACTTCAGCCACAACCTGTCCCGTCCAGAACGCTGCGCTGGGCTGTGGCGCTGGCACTCTTCGTTGTGTTGCTGTCAGCCAGTTTATTGGCGATTCCGCCGGTGCGGGCGGCCGTTTTCGAATGGCTGCGAATTGGTGCGATTGAGGTGTTTGTGGTGGAAGATGTGTCCGTGGTGGAAACGCCTGCATTGAGCTTCGCCGAAACGGCCGTTCCTCTTTCCATCCTCGATTTGGGCGAAGCCATCTCTCTGGAGGAAGCACAGGCAATATTCCCTGAACCGCTGCGCCAGCCTGTTGGCTGGGATGCTGCCGCGCCAGTGTACAGTCAACAATTTCTGGGACGCCTGCCAACCATCTCGATGCAGTGGCAAACGGCTGATGGCGTGACTGTGACCCTGTCACAGATTGCCGCACCGTATTTGGGCATGAAGTGGGCGAGTGGGGAGCAGGTGGTGGAAACGGCCGTTGCTGGGGAAACGGCCGTTTGGCTTGAAGGAACGCACCCGCTGCGCCTGAAAACAGGGGAGGCCGACATGCAGATCACCATCGACAGCAATGTGCTTATCTGGACGGAAGGCACCATCACGTATCGGTTGGAGGGACAGCTATCGCTGGCTGAAGCGGTGCA
>JACSSI010000231.1 GCA_014879345.1 Anaerolineae bacterium
GCCTGCACCCATTTCGCGCACCATTTGTAAGCTGCGCTTTATTTTCCACTCTTCTACTTCGTCTGTGAGGCGGGTGTGGACGCCTACCATGGGATGCTCTGTGTAGACTGTTTGTTGTGGGCCAGGAGTAATGAGCGGCGGTGCTGGCAGCAAAAGCGGCAGTATCAGGAAAAGTGCCAGTAAGCGGCTGCCCAGGGCATATTCAGATTTTGTCAGTATGATATCTTTCAGGATTTTGGGGGCTGTCATTGAGCGGCAAGCATTTGCTCTGTGTAGAACTCTGCCCACCATTTTACATGATTGAAGATGCCTTGCAGGCGCTCGACGGCTGGACGAGAGCGGTCAGGTAACGGTTGTGGGGGTTTGAAGCGTTCCACATCGCCAAAACGAACCAGAAGTTCATGAGTTAGCTGCACATTGAGCAGTTTGTTTTGGAAATCGTGGATGATGGTGTGAAATTGGTCGTCGTTTTGGGTGAGTAAGGCATTGGGCAAGGAGTCGATGTTGATGCGGGCGGGAGCAATGGCCGCCTGGCGCATCATTTGTCGTTTGGAGGATTGTAGTTTGGCGATGTGGTTTATGCCCCAATTGTATTGGAACCGCCTGGTTTTTAAGTCGATGGGGGTGTCATAGACGAGGCTCAAGCAAAGTTGGGCGGCGGTGGTCAACACCAGACCCGTACACTCTTCTGAAAGTCGCTCTGTCATCAGATTCCAGTCTGTCCGCAGGATGTCTTGAGCAGAGAGGTGTGCCAATACCATGACGATATTGTCGGATTCTTTGTAGAGCGATTGCAAGCCCGGCAGGAAGGGGGCGGTTACGGAGGGGATGTCTGTGTTGGTGTATGCTTGGCCTGCTGGTAAACGGGCGATTTGGGGGCCAAGTTTTTTTTGGATGCGGGCGTAGGTGGTAACGGCCGTTTCTTCTCTTGCAATCGGTTCCTGCCACAATTTGCGGGCTAACCGTCGGGCAAAGCGTAGTCTTTCTGCGGCTTGCTCTGCTGACATAAGCGAGGGAATGAGAATGCCTGAGGCGGTTAACGCTTCTGTGGCAAGGCGGGCGGTGGCTTCTTGTATATCCAGTTCTGGCAGGGTGTCTACATAGTCGGAGCTACCTAGAAGTAAACGGCCGTTTTCATGCAAATGGTGCGCAAACCTGGGTTCAAGCCCTTTATACTGAGAAAATGCACTGACTCGTGCAAATAATGGCGCACGCTGCAATGTATCACCGACTTTGCTCCACACAGGCAAAAAAGCGTTACGAAGCTCAAAAAAATCCGCATCATCATCGACAATAAATAGCAAATTTATATCTGATTCGTCGGGCTGGTAATAACCTTGAACGAAACTGCCAAACAAGTAGGCCGCTTTGAGTTGAGAACCCAGGCTGCGGTTAAATCCAGTCAACGTCGCTTCAATAGCGGCTTCAGCATTACTCATAAGGCAATTATACCGTCATTCTCCAGGGAAACGCTAAATAATAAGTCAATTTTTTACCGATTTCTTCGTAGAAATCCATAAATTGCAAAATTGAAGCCTGCCACCATCAAAAAGCCCCACAGTAAAACAGGCCCATCAAACGCAAACACAACAGCCCCGGAAAGCAGGCAAAAACTGCCAAAAATAACACCTTTTAGTTCAGCCAGTGGGTTCTCCCGAGACGTTTTTACATATGACTCAGCAAAGCGGAGCATTTCACTGATGACCAGAGGACTCCGGGTGAGAATATCCATCATTTCAGGCAAGACCAGGATACCCTCTTTCAAAACTTTTGAGATGCTAATTTGCTCAAATAAGATCCCTTGAACATGCTTGCGTGCTGCTTCTGCCACATCAATGCCAGGTGCCAAAACATTGCCTACACCCTCTAACGTAATCAACGATTTCACCATCAAAATGATTTCGCCAGGGTATTGAATATGGAATTTGCCAGCCAGCCCCACGGATTGCAGGATGAGGTGGCCTAAAGAAAATTCGTTGAAATTAGGCGAACGCAGCCACCGACGATTTAAATCTTCCACAGCACGGCGGAATCCTTCCGGATCACTGCGCGGGCCAGCATTCGTCATGGCGACCAGGTAGCGGGCAGCACTAGCCGGATCACCCATCACCAATGCATAAAAATAGTACAACATACGTTTCCGCATATCGCTATCAAAACGGCCGATCATGCCCAGATCAATAAAACCCACACTGCCATCGTCAAAAATAATAAGATTGCCAGGATGAAGATCAGCATGGAAAAAACCATCCCGAAATATCATTTGTATGGTTGCCCCTACGCCCAGACGGATAACATTGTCAATTTCTTTGTCAGATAATTTAGCCAATACTTCAGCGTTCGGTTTGCTGCCTCGGAAAAACTCCATACAGAGCAGATTTTCATTGCTTGCTTCACGATAAACTTTGGGGAAGCGTACATCTGGCTCATCTTTGAAATTGGCAGCAAAGATTTCAGCGTTGGCTGCCTCGTTGCGTAAATCAACTTCAAGCAAGGTATAGCGGCAAAATTCGTTAATGAGTCTTTTTGGCTGAAAGCGTGCAAGAAATATATTCGATATAAACCCAACCACACGCAACCAACGGGTATCGTTTACGACAATTTGGCGCACATTAGGCTTGAGCAGCTTGATAACCACTTCTTCTCCTGTGCGCAGCATAGCGCGGTGAGTTTGTGCCAATGAGGCAGAGCCTAGTGGGACGGCATCTATTTCGGAAAAGACGATCCAAACAGGCAGAACTAAATTGGCTTCGATTAATTCGAGATAACGGGGAAAGGGTAGGGCGGGCAGACGGTCGAGCAGATTTTTTAATTCGTCGGTGATATCTTTGGGAAGCAGGTCTTCACGCAGGCTGAGAATTTGGCCGAGTTTGATATAGGTTGGCCCCAGCATTTCCAGGCGGCGACGAAATTGTACTGGGAATGGTTGTTTAATTAACGACCGGTTCAAAAAAGGCCATGCCAAAGCCAGCATCAAGCGCAGTATGATGGTGATGATACTCCAGCCTCTGCCTGCTGCTTTTTGCTGTTGAATATAAGTGTAAATGCTGCCCCAAATCAGCCCTAAACTATGCCGAAATGTCACAAAAAAACGACGTATGAGTCCTTCAGATTTTTTTTCGACTAATATTTCGTAGCCACTGTTGATGGCTTGTGTATTAGAATTGGTCATACTGTAGATAATGTGTTGTGACTGTTTTGCATCATAAGGTTTTACTGGATACGGTGGCAAAATCTATAGATGGCACTGTGGTGCTGATGTTTAATATCGTCTTGATTTCTTGTGATATTTCTTGACAGTAGGCACGGATATTATCATCATTGGTTGCCATCATTTGTGCCTGGATGACACATTTTCCCATTGTTGTCCGAGAGATTTTTACAGCATGTTCAGGTGTGAACAAGGTTTCACATCTTTTTGCGGCTAAAAGGAGTGTTTGGTAAGCAGGCAACATCATTAATAACCCTGCTTTGCGGTAGCCAACGGCCGTTTTGGGCAAACATAGCACATAATTAACAGAGCTATCCAGTTCCATCAAGACATTGAGAAGCACTTTCTTTATCCACCACTGGGGCACATCCTTCAAGGCGAATGGGGTGTAATTCACCTCTTTAAGCCATTCATCGGGCAAAAAGCTGTCGCCACGCGCCAAATCTTTAGCAAAGTCTTTGACAATGTTTGTTTTTTGCAACGCCCGGCCACATGCTTCACTATATTTTAGTAAATACGCTGCATCATCGCCGTCAATACCATAATATGTAATGGCTAGTTCGGTTATCATGCGCCCAACAGTACCAGCAACGTAAAAACAGTAGCGATCATAATCAACGGCCGTTTTAGGCAACCGAATCTGATTGCTTGTGACAAAAAAGCTGTCGTCATCTAAATCTGTTACCAGATTCATGCCATAAGCCATTTCTCCAGCCCATTTTCTGATAGATGCGCGGTACGAAGGTGGAATTTTGGCATATATTTGCCACAAAATAAGGCCATCACCAGTCGTCATCATCTTAACTTCATCACGCAGCAAGCCGTCCCAGTCAAGCCGTTCCCATTTACTCAAAATATCTTCTGCATTCTCTGGATGCTCAAGCAAATAAGAAAAGTCTGAAAATCGGCTCTTTTTTGCCTGGTAGGGGACTGTGCAATCTTCAATATTGTCAACAACACGACAAATAAGGTAAGAAGTTGATAGATAATGATTTAGTGGTGATTCTACCTGCGGCGCAACAAGCGTGAATGAACGCGACACCTTATTCATATAATCAGACAAATATTCTTTCTCTGATTTTGATAGAAAATCCGTCATGAGTCGTCCTCCTCATTGTAATGAGGCTAAATTGTTGATACGTATTAATTATTCATATTTTGTGGGAATATGAGAAAAGCTATTATGTTAGCAGGCTGTGAAATGATTCTTAGAGTATATAGTAAAAATAAAACAGCGTGCAAAAATATAGCGAGTGTTCATTTTGCTATCTCATAATTACCGTACATATATTATCAGTATGTACAAATACTTTAATGTGTGGTATCTTTACGCTTATGGACGACAATGAGCAAATTATCCTTCACAATTCAGAAATAAACAGGTCATTAGCCATTCCTGATTATACGCGGTTGGGTGATGCTGGTCAGGCTGCAAACCGCATCGCTGGCAACACGATATTCAAGCGATACCTGAGTGAAAAGTCAGCCAACACCATCAAACGCCACGCCCGCGACCTGGAGTTATTTGCCGAATATCTGCTTGATGTTGGCATCATGCCGGATAAAGGTGCTGATTTCCAGACAAACCCCGGTGCTTGGGAAGGTGTTACCTGGGGCATTGTGGAAGGATTCATCCACTGGCAACTGCGTGAGGGGTATGCCGTCTCTTCTGTCAACGCACGTTTATCCACAGTTAAGGTCTATGCGCAAATGGCCGTTAAAGCTGACGCCATAGATCGCCAGGAAGGGTTGCTCATTCAATCTGTGCGGGGCTTTTCCCGGGCTGGTGGTAAAAATGTGGATGAACAGCGTGAGCAGACTCGCATTGATGAGATTTCGTACGCCTATAAGCCTGAGGGTAAGCGACGTAGCGTGGTTGTTACGCGCAGTTCCACAAAAAAAGAGGCGGCGACGGTATTGGATGAGGGAACGGCCGTTTTGCTTAAACAGCCACAGAATCAATCACCACAGGCACACAGAGATGCGCTGCTCATGTGTTTACTCTTAGACCATGGCTTACGTGCCAGTGAAGTCACACTTTTAACCATTAATAATATTGAACTGGATTTGGGTGAACTCTATTTTTACCGACCTAAAGTAAAAGGAACGGCACACGAATGGACAGCCCACAAAATGACTGAAGAATTGCACAGCATTGCCGACTATTACCTGCGCTCACTCTATCCCCCTTCCCTGCATCCCGATGGGCCACTGCTTCTTGCCACATCGCGCCTACGCAAAGATGGCAAAGGCGGCCTGCTGCTGCCTAGAGGTCTCAATCGAGTACGTATCAGCGAACGGGTGGCATGGCTGGGCAAACAAGCAGGACTATCCGAAAAACTATCAGCTCACGACTGCCGCCATTACTGTGCTACACGAATGGCTCGGTTAGGGTATGGGGTGGATGAGTTGATGGCGTGGTTTGGCTGGACGAGTGCACAAACGGCCATGAGGTATATAACGGCCGTTGACGTTAAAGAGCGCTACAAAGGCTAAATATCCTATTTGCGTGCTTCTAAACAAAAAACCCCTTCTGGTCCGACCGCCGCATTGTGGCGCACGCCGGCCGGTAAATCCAGACGATCTCCTGCTCGCATCACCGTTGGCGCACCTTCAACGGGAAAACCAAAAGTGATAGACCCTTCCACCACATATATAACCTTATGATAGTCATGGACGTGGGCCGCATAAACATCTAAAGGCTGATTTGACCAGGTGTATGGCTCCAAGTTCTCTTCTCGCATCAAATCACGCAGCTCTTGCTCTGATGGCTGGCGGGAATGGGGCCATTTTTCAACATGTATGATGTTTTCCTGCATGAGTAGTGCCTCCGTAGCAAATCCTGACTGTAATTATACCTATGAGACGCCAGCCTCCGCAACTGGTCTACAATAAAGAATGCATGAATTTTTGTCTAGACTTAGAGCCGAAAACAGGTGTGATAGATAAGAAGGGTTTCCGAATTTGTTGTTTTAAGCTGGAAAACGGCCGTTTTCTGCTATGATACGTAGTGGACGCCTTGTAAAAACTCATATTCTCGCGTGATGGAGGAGATCACAACGAGGATTGCCTTGTGACAAACCTGTATTGGATTCCCTACTAGCCAACAAACAATTATCAAAACGTAGTATCGATATTTCAAAATAATTTCAAGTCATTTGTGGCCGATCAGTTTACCAACTGAATTGATGCCATGACTTTGCCATCTGTGCTTGCATCTTTTTGCAGAACTATAATAAACGTCAGAACACAGCGTGCCACTTCATTTCTCTAATTGACGCTCCCTGGTAAGTGTGCAGTGGGAACAAAACCTCAGCATACGAGAGGGATAAATCTTGATAAAGACGATGACGCTCTCGTATCATGGATTAATCGACAAATTGAGACCGGCGATTTCACCACCCTTTCTACCTGGTTGGAAGATATTAACTTTGGCCAATACGACAGAAGTCGGCCTTCTGAAATTCAGAAAACGGCTATCCAACTCTGCCAAATTTGTAAAAACCATCAGGAAGAAATGGATGCATCCTGGGCTGCCTATCAACGCGCTGTAACCCAAGAGAAAGCCTTGAGTGCAAATCTGGCTAATATTTTGAAGTTGTTGGTTGAACAAACTGGAAACAGGCAGCTTGTTGTTCCAGGAATGAGTCATGCGGCGACGGAACGGCCGTTTGCCGCCCCCTCTCCATCTCCATCTGACACAATTCAAACTGGTGTCTGGCAGCGTGTACAAAATTTCTTCAATCGCCCACAAATCCAGTCAGATGTTTTAGACTCCGAAAGCATTTCCCCAGAGAAAGCGATTCCTATTGAATCAGATACTCCGGCTGAAGAGACACCAGTTCCTACCGCTGCTATATCAAAAAGCCATGTTACAAAAAAAAGAAATCCAGACATACAAGAATATGAATATGAGATGCTCCCACGCGCAGAAGAACAGACGGCCACAGTCTTACTTCAGGAGCCAACCAGTGTAATGACACAAACAAACACTGAGATTATAAAAAAAAGGGAAGGCATACCGTTCCTTACCATTTATACATTAGGTTCGTTTCGTGTTTATCAAGACGATATACCGATTCTTGAAT